>JBAWVE010000024.1:0-16643 GCA_037147435.1 Parachlamydiaceae bacterium | reverse complement strand
ATTGTCTTATTAGGTGACTTTTGCCAAAGGATGTTGTGCCTTATGAAGTTACTTTTTTTGATCATGATGGTTTTCTGCTGTGCAAAGATCCAGGGAGCTGTGTGGGAAATGACCGATTTTATTTGGAATGGTGAAATCGCAGCCTGTTGTGATAAAGGGGCGGTGCGTGATCCCCACAATTTCCTGAGTTCTATCTATAGCATTAAAGAGTACGGTCATATTAAGAGTGGGAATACAGTGTGGATTCGAAGTAATTATGTAAAAAAATTCTTTGAAAAAACTTTCCCAAAAATACAAGAACCTTTCGTTTTGGTGATTAGTGGGGAAGATAACTCCTTCCCTTCTGAGTCAGGATTAAATTCTAATTGTTTAAACCTCTTACTAGCAAGCAAGAAAGTCATTCATATTTTTGCCCAAAATTGTGATAAAGAGGCCGGGCAGTACAAAATCAGCCATCTTCCAATCGGTGTTGATTTCCATACAATTGCCTATAGAGCTCCGGGGCATTGGGGAGAAACTGGGTCGCCGAGTCAGCAAGAAGCTTGTTTAAAACAAATTCTGCAAACACTTGAACCGACTTACCTGCGAAAAAAACAGGCGTTTGTCGACTTCCAACACTTTGATTCTATCCGTTATGGATCGAACAGACGGTACCTCAAATTGGGGGAAGATCGCACGACCATTTTTAATCGACTGCTTCCGACAGGATTAATTGAATTCGGTGAGAAAATGAAAAGATCTTCGCTCTGGAAGATCAAAGGACAGTATGCATTTTCAATCAGCCCTCATGGAAATGGCCTCGACTGCCATCGCACTTGGGAAGACCTTATTTTGGGGTGTATCGTGATTGTTAAAACATCTCCTTTAGATCCCTTGTACGTCGGACTTCCCGTAGTGATTGTTCAAGATTGGTCAGAAGTTACTGCAGAAAATATGGATAGATGGCTTGAGGAGTATGGGGATGCCTTCACCAATCCTTCCTACCGTGAAAAGCTGACTAATACGTATTGGATAAATAAAATCAAGGCAGAGGCGCTGCCTTATCGAAAATAATGGATTTTCATTTTAGGGTTTACGTAAAATTTGCTATACCCGCATAGTGCCATCGAGGCGTGAAGTGGCAAATGCTCGCAGCATGTGGGTGCCGCTGCAAGGCCAAAGTGGGGCGTATTTTCCTGAAATATAATGCCAAATGATGATTTAGGTTTTGTCGTTTTCAAGAGTTCTCTGTACATCTTAAGATAAACATTATCACTAGGCACGCTGTGGAGAATTGTTTCGTAATATTTTTTTAAATCGGCTGTCACGGTGCCAGAATACGAAAATTGGGTAATTGTTGCTGTCTTATAAATGGCAAATCCTCCGAAAGCTGAATAAACAGATATCCACTCTTCTCCATTAAATCCAAACCAGGTTTTGTTGAGATCTCTCCACCAACTGGCCATCAATAATTCAGGGCCAAATGGATACTCGCTATTGCGAAAGGCATACCGGTCATAATATACCTTACCGGCTATCCCATTAGCTGCCACGCAGTCCCAATCAACCGGCTTCTGTAATGTCTCCATAAGCTCTTCGATGGGCCAATCGTGGGTAAAATCGAGGTCTACCATTAAGGTGTATTCAAAATCATTGAATTTCGGATTTCTAATTAAAGACAGTGCTATATTACGAGCCCGGGAGATCTTTTCAGTACGTGCCTTTGGAAGTTGGAAAGATTGGAGTTTTTCTGTGACAAAGGTGACATGTGGATTAGCCTGTGCCCATGTGTTAAGTAGTGAAACAGTCCTGTCTGTTGAGTTGTTTTCATAGATGACCACCGCATAGTCTGCAAATCGAGAACCTAATGCTTCTGCGTTTCTTATAGTAGTCGGGACGGCTTTTGCAACATTTTGACACACTCCGACAATGATGATTTTTTTTGAAGAGATCTTTTCCAGTTCAGCATCAAGAACGGAAAAATACGTGATGAAAAACGAGCAGCAACAGAGGGCAATGGACGGGCGCACATGGACAAAAAAAATGGACAAGCAGCCATGGACGAATAGCCATGGACAAATAGGCAAGAGCATTCTTGCCGCGTTAATGTAGCAACAGCTTATTCGCTCCTTTGTCCATGGCTGTTCGTTCATGGCTGCCTGTCCATTGTTTTTGTCCATGTGCGCCCGTCCATTGCCCTCTGTTGCTGCTCGCTCGGTCAGTTGCAAAGACCTATTGATCAATAGCCGTTGCCATTTTGATCATAATAATAGTAGCTACCACCTTGCTCTGGGTAATAATATGGGTTACCATAATTATCGTAATAGCCATTGTTATAGCCATCGACGCCAAGTCCTACACCAACTCCCACACCAAATGGAACCCATCCATCGCCGCCCCAACCGTTGTCACCATGCCATTCGCCGTGCTCACCGTTCCAGCCGCCGTGACCGCCCCAATCCCCATGACCGCCGTGACCACCGCCGCCACCGTTCCCGCCGCCGTGACCACCGCCGCCACCGCCGTGACCACCACCGCCGTGACCACCACCTCCACCACCACCTCTAGCAATATCTGTTGTTTGAGGCTCCTGGGTTGGCTGATCCATTGCCGACAAATGGCCAAAAGTCACGGGAAGGACTGATAGGCTTAAGAGAAGAATTAAACTAAATAAATATTTTCTTGAGCAATTCATAAAAACCTCCATTCAAATGAAATTAAAGCTAAAGACTGTAAAAAAAATTCTAAGTCTAGCTACATTCAAATTTTTACAGTCTTCTGTGCAGAAATAAATAATATCCTGCCTATTTCATTAAATCAAATAAAGAATTTAATATCTAGTGTATTGTATTTAACTGGAACTCAGTTAGTCGAATATAGCATCTACAAACTCTTTAGCTTTAAATGGTTGCAAATCATCGACGCCTTCTCCTACTCCAATATATTTAATGGGGATTTTTAACTTTTTCTGAATGGCAATGGCAATGCCACCCTTGGCAGTTCCATCAAGTTTGGTGAGGATTAGACCCGAAATGGGGGTGTGTTTGTGAAAAACGGATGCTTGCTCGATGGCGTTTTGACCGGCAGTTGCGTCCAGTACAAGTAAGGTTTCATGAGGAGCATGGGGGCTAACCTTATGGCATGCCCGACGGATTTTTTCCAGTTCTTGCATGAGAGGCGTTTTTGTGTGCAGGCGGCCCGCAGTGTCAATTAAGACAACATCGACATGACGTGCTTTTGCTGCAGATACCGTGTCAAAGGCTACGGCAGCTGGATCGCTTTTTGAGTTCCCTTTGACGATGTCGACATGCAAGCGCTGAGCCCACGTCTCCAATTGTTCGATGGCAGCAGCGCGGAAGGTGTCAGCGGCGCCGATAAGGACTTTTTTTCCAGCTTGCTGGAAGAGGTGTGCCAGCTTTGCTAACGAGGTTGTTTTGCCATTCCCATTGACACCCACCACGAGGATAACGAAAGGGGTTGCCTGGCTGGTATCGATGGAGGCATTCAAGTGACTGTTAAGTTGGGCCAGAATAGTTGTTCGTAGGTAATCGATGAGAGCATCACCCGTCATTTTGGGATTTTTGCGCAGCAATTGGCGCACATTGTCGGTTAATTCGCGAGCGTATTCTGCTCCAAGATCTGCTTCATAGAGTAATTCTTCCAGCTTCTCGAGAACGGCTTCATCAACTGGGGTTTCGAAGAGCTTGCGAAGTTTTTTACCGATCACGGAACCTGTCTTGAGGAGAGCCTTTTTGACGTTGTCGTAACCGGATTTCAGTAGTTTAAAAATCATGTTTTGTTATACAATTTAAAAGTGTTAGTTTTAGGTTTTTAATTAAAGGGGTTGTATGGTTACGGATACTCAACGTGAAGCACTTATTCAAAAAAATCACCTTTCCATTGACGAGCTATCGATACGAATTGATGCTTTGAATCAGGATGTTGAATCCTTCCTTCAGGAGCTCAATGTTTCTCCCGAACAACTTACAACACTTCTCAGTGAAAAAAACAACTTCACAGAGCGCAACTGGAACACCATCCTGGAGCAACGCAAAGCCCTGGATGAGAAGTTACTGCGTGCGTTGGTCAATGTTGCCAATCCCCAAAAAACAAAAAAAGCCTACGCCAGTAGAAAAGTCCCTTCTCATTGGCTTTTTGTCCGCTAGTAAAGAGAACAAAAGTATATCGCAGCGATCCTGATTACACAAGATTTATTTGGCCTTGATCACCTTTTCGGTCATCCTACCCATCCTCCCTATCCTGTTATTTTATTTTTTGACGAATTTATCTCCACTTTACGAGCGCTACTTTTAGGGCACCGTGATTGTTATGCTCACTCCCGTGCTTGTCGCTCCGGTGCTTGTGTGCGCTACAATGGTATAAGTATATGTTGTATGTTTGGCCACTGTCTGGTCGACGTAGCTTAAACCGGATGTCCCCGCAAAGAATGTCCCATTTCGAAAAATGTTATACCCTACTACATCCTTGCTTGGACTCGCCTGCCATGACAACTGGTTGTAATACTGCCTTTGAAAGGGAAACCGATTTGTTAAGTTCGTTCCCGAAAGACCTCTCACCGGTAGTGTCGGCTGAGACCGTGGAATAAAGCAACTGATGGCGTTGTCATTATCGTCCACCCAGACTGCCATACACCCTTGCGAGCCGACTGCTATGCAGGGAAAATTGTCATAAATAATCGTGTTTTCCATCGAAAAACCGGCGGTGAAGGGGACGAACGCATTCCAATTGCCTCCATCATTAGTTGATAGACTGATCTGCCCGCTATTATCGGAAAAATGCCCGGCAGAAAGAAATCCCCAATCTGAACCTACCGATGGAAATGCATCATAATGGGTGGTTTGCGCACCCGACGTGATAGGCAAGGGGGTGCTCCATGTGGCTCCATTATTGCTGGAAAAACTGTAATATGCAGTCCCTGAATTATCCTTTGTCGTCACCATGAAACCGTCTGTATTGACTGATGGCCACAAGGGCACACCATCAACAAAAAAAACCGCATCGATCAATGTTTTTGTCCACGTCTGCCCCCGATCGTTCGAGAAAGCTGAAAATCCCGATCCGTTAGTAGCGGTCCATGTCACCATAAAATTGTCACCACTTCCAGTGGCTATAGGCTGGACTCCGGGATTAATCGGGGAACTACTATCATCAATAGTCACAGGTGGCGTCCAGGACTGACCATCTGGTGAAAACGATGCAAAAATAGTCGTATCTTTCCACCAAGTGACAAGAAATCCTGATGTCGTTGCAGTGATTGTAGCCGGCGGGAAGGCAGATGGAGCGATAGTGACTGCGGAATTCCAGCTAGTGCCAAGATCACTAGTAAAGGTCGTCTTTAACTCTCCAGGCCCTGCTCCAATACTGAAAGCAACATAGACAACAACAAAGCCACTGGCGTTTCCTGCAATCCAAGGAGTGTGGATTGTGTAACTGACACTGTTGACGCCGTTTGGAAGTGTCCATGTTGTCCCATTGTCCGTTGAAACGACAAAACAGACAGATTCTCCCTGGCATGTCCATACCGTCATATAGGTTTGATCGTAGCCTGCCACAGTTACGGATGTGGCGACGCTATTGAGAAAAGAAACAGGGACGGGAGCATTAGGAACCAATGCCGCGCCCATGACATACATGGGAAATAACAGGGATAGAAAGAAGGGTTTTACATTCATGAAATTTCCTTGATGTTGGTACATGGTTAGACATTGAATTTTTCTACCAAGGTACTGGAAGAGGTTAAAATAAATCAAAAAAAATCTTGAGTAGATATGAGTTTGTGGGTATTTTCATAACGTATGATAAATTTTGATGTGCCTCCAGCCGAGCCGCCAGAGCAGGCCTTAATTAGCATGGTTGAAAGTCGATACGGCTTTTCGCTTGTAAATCTGAATTTGTTTGAGGAAGACATGGCTTCTTTTGATGAGTTTACGATCAATCACGCCTTATGCTACCATTTTTTTTGCGATTTGTCCCAATTTGATCGAAGCCTTGGAGTGGCACTCGAGGCGATCGAAGGTCATCACACGCCTTGTATTGAAAAAATAGCAGCGATAATCTACAACATCGCCAAGCAGGTTTTGGGAGCCTCGAATCTTGATTCTGCCTGGTTCTGCCTGCGCAGCTTTCTTCCGCCAGACAATGTTCCTTTAAAGCGTTGGCACATGGATGGTAGGCATTACAGAACCGAAGGCGAACACTATAAATTTTGCATTACCCTAAAAGGAGATCCGACTCAGTTTTATCTTCTTTCTAGAGACCTTCAAAATTTGAGACGAGTTGTTTGGAAAAATATGGAAGATGTAAAATTCACTAATGAATTGTGTCAGCCTCATCTCATCTTCCGCCAAGATCGAAAAGAGGGCGTTTTCTTTAATATGGCTCGTGCAAGCAATGCCGCCCTTCATGCAGAACCGGTGATCATCAGGCCGCGGCTATTCTTTTCTATCGTCCCTTGCCAACAGCATCAATTATCTGAGATCAAAACACGTATAGAAGTTTACTCACCTGCTTCTGAAAAGGTGATTTATAAACAATCAGTTTAGAAGGATAGTTACATGATGCAAAATGAACGTTTTTTTTCAAAACAACTTTTAATCCTTGCTACCGCGTGCGCGATGATACACTCATCCCTCTTAGCAGATGAAGTGTGTGATGAGTGCATCCCTTTTACGATCGATGCGCGCCTCAGCTACTTCTGGCCGGAATCTTCTTCTTTTAGAGAGTTCTATGGCAATGGAACTGTCGATTATCAGCTGACCGGTACGATCCCTGTTTATCAAGGATGTTCTTTTTTACTACGAGGTCTTAATCTATGGTGGGCTGCTGATTATATCGAGAACTCAGGGCACTCACAAGGGTTGGGCAATAAAACGAAAATTAAAATGGAACCTGTAACTGCAGGTCTCAAGTGGGTCTATCCGCATTCCTGGCTAAGACCGTACATCGGTATTGGCTTGAAATACTATTTTTTACAAGTACATAACACCTCAGATTTCGTTAAAGAGCATATATCAAGAAATGGACCTGGTTGTATTGCAGAGACAGGAATCCAAATCTTTTCATGTAACCACATCATGGGTGATCTGTTCTTGTCATACTCTTTTAAACAGTTTGGGGCTCCTTCCAATCACTTGCCCAATGTCACTACAACCGGGTTAGATGTCAGCGGAATAAATATTGGGGGCGGCATAGGATTTCAGTTTTAGCGTACGTTGACTTTAGGAGCACGAAGGATTTGGAGTGCGTGCGACTTGTCGCCGCTCTGGTATCGCTCGACTTGTCGAGCTCATAGATGCACCAGAACTCACAATGCTCCGTGTGCTCATAGGGGATTGTTGATCTACGAGCTCGACAAGTCGAGCTGTACCAGAGCGGCGACAAGTCGCGCGCACTCCAAATTATCCGCGCCATATAAATTTCTTTATTTTGACGACATTGGGCATAGACCCGGATTCTGATTTCTCAATACGATTTGGCGAAAATTGCATCGATTGTTGCTTTCTTTCCTGTCAGGATACACTTACCTTCGGTTCCACTTTGATTGAGCGGGAGGCAGCGTATGGAGATTTTGAACTCATCCAACAACTTTTCTGACTCTGCTTCTCCACACCATTTGGCCAAGACAAATCCACCGTGAATTTCAGGCTTATCGCTATTTTTCGGGGTAAAAAATTGTTTGAGCTCTTCAAAAGATGCGATATTTCGATGGATATTTGCATCGCGGAAACGGCGCGCATCTTCGTACAGTCCTTTTTGGATCGCATCCAGGGTTGTAATCATGTGGTCTGCGATCTGATCCAGGGAAATCTTTGTTTTTTCCTTATGTGGGCGATCCCGGCGACTTAGCATCATGGCGTCTTCTTCCAAATCACGTGGGCCTACCTCGATACGTACAGGGACGCCTTTCTTGATCCACTCCCAATTCTTCTCTCCTCCGCGTTTATCCCGTTTGTCTATGAAGACGGAAACGGGTTCCCCGTGGAATTGGGTGTGGCGGATTTTTTCTGCAATTGTTTCGGCATAAGCCAGAATTTGATCTTCCAGTTCGGGCTTTGGAATGACAGGAATAATGACTACCTGCTTTGTTGCAATGCGTGGAGGAAGGCGCAAGCCATCGTCATCGCCATGACACATGATGACAGCGCCAATCATTCGTGTTGTGCATCCCCAAGATGTTGTGTAGGCATATTCGACTTCGCCATTTTTATTGCTAAAGCGGATTCCTGATCCTTTTGCGAAGTTTTGTCCGAGGTAGTGCGAAGTCCCTGCCTGGAGGGCTTTGTGGTCTTGCATCATTGCTTCCAAAGTGTAGGTGCTGACAGCTCCGGGGAATCGTTCTCCTGGGGATTTCTCTCCTAAAATAACAGGAAGGGCCAGGACGTCTTCCATGAATTCGCGGTAAACTTCTAACATTTTGAGTGTTTCTTCGATGGCTTCCTTCTCTGTGGCGTGGGCTGTATGCCCTTCCTGCCACAAAAATTCCGTTGTTCTAAGAAAGACACGTGGGCGCATCTCCCAGCGGACTACGTTGGCCCATTGGTTAATTAACAAAGGTAAATCGCGGTACGATTCTATCCAACGGGAAAACGAGTCACCAATGATCATTTCCGAAGTGGGGCGTACAATCAGTGGTTCTTCCAGTTCTCCTGTTGGAACCAATTTTCCATTTTTTTCTTCAAGACGGTGGTGAGTCACCACAGCGCATTCTTTGGCAAATCCCTCAACGTGTTTGGCTTCTTTTTCGAGGAAACTCAATGGGATGAATAGGGGGAAATAGGCGTTTTGGTGGCCCGTAAATTTGATTCTAGCATCGAGCTGACGCTGCATATGTTCCCAGATGCCATAACCCCAGGGCTTGATTACCATGCAGCCGCGCACGGGGGAGTTCTCAGCCATGTCTGCATGTTTTACGACTTGTTGGAACCATTCAGGATAATCTTGAGAGCGTGTGGGTGTGATTGCCGTTTTCTCAGATTCTTTGATTTTATTAGTCACTGTAACTCCTAATCTTTTAAAGGAATAAAGAGTCAGTATATCACGGCAATTTAGCGGACACAAGAAAAAATGGATTTATAGACTGAAGATACTCCTTGTGGGGTGATCATCGTCTATCCTGAAAACCTCTGACCGAAAAGGTGATCAAGGCCGATGGACGCTTCACTGGATGAAACTTATCCTGAGCCATCTTTTCCACTAACATTTTTCATTTCAACAATTTCAATAATTTTCTTGCGCTGTTTTCATGTTTCCGTTAACGTCGGCACTATGATATTTGGTAAAATGCGTTTATTTCAAAAGACAGCGACTGGCGTACTGTTTATTTTCATGGGGCTCATGCTGCTTGTGACAATTGTCGCTTACTCCCGTACGTCCGGTAGTACTCGTCAAGACATGTCGCAAGCTCATTTTATTCGGCAACAGGTCGATATTAAGCAGCAAGCTGATGCCGTTGTTGAAAATCCCTAATACAATACTATAGAGAAATTTCATGTCTTTATTGATGGCCATGCTCCCCATCTATCTATTTGGAAACCTCCATTGCCTCGGGATGTGCGGACCTCTTGTTATGATGATTGGGCAGCACAGGTATCGTTACTTTTATTTTTTCGGTCGAATTCTTTCGTTCAGCCTTGCAGGAATGACCGCAGGTGCGGTAGGTGCTGTTGCTGATATTTTCTTTCGCGAATACCATTTTGCGGAAGCTACGACGTTTTTGTTTGGCGGAGTATTGATTGTATTGGGGTGTTACACTCTCTTGGGATGGTCGTATCCTGGATATCAGTGGTTATCAAGGCGGTTTTCGGGATTCAATCATACCCTTTCGTTGCTTATGTTGCGCGACAGTGCGCTTGCGACATTTTTATTTGGCTTTTTTACCATAGCCCTCCCTTGCGGTCAAACCTTAGTAGTTTTTTCTGCTTGTGCCCTTTCCGCAAGTTTTGAGGTCGGATTGCTCAATGGATTCGTTTTTGCTCTTTTGACTTCCCCCTCCCTTTTCTTTGCCATGCAGGCACATGTTTTTTTACGCCAAGCCCGTCATTATTACCGCGCGGTAGTGGGGATTTCTGCTTTGATTGTGGGGATTGTAGCAGTGCTGCGTGGATTGGCTGAAGAGGACTTTATTCCCCATTTCATCCTTAACCCCAATGCCGCAGCGCACTATCATATTGTTATTTATTGAGGGACTTGCAAAACTCCAAATAAATGCTGATGAGAGGACAGATGAATAGAGAGCCTTTAGCCTTATATATTTTCCGTTTTGTGTGCGGATTCTGCCTTTTTGTCTTTGGCGGGATGCTATATTGGTCGTCAACAGTTGTAGAGGACCGGTTGGAATCGTTGCGTACTGACATTTCCTCATTGAAAAATGAAGTATTTGTCCTCCAGTCAGTTGTTAAAAAGAACAGGGAAGAGATTGTCCATTCGTTAGTCACACAGCAAAACCAACTCAAGGAGCTCGTTGCCTGCTGTTCTCAAAGTGCGTTGAAAGCCGCTTCTTTAGTCGTTCCAGATTCGCCTAAGGAAGAGAAAAATTTATCGCAGGTTTCTAACAATTCTCAGCTCTATCCTAATATTTTGGAACCAGATCCTTTTTATGAAAACGTTCTTCCCAAGCTGTTAGGGGACGGGTTTTTGCCTGATGGAATTCAGCATGTCGCCACAGTTGGGAAGCCGGATAACCTTCATCCGTTCAGTAACTGGAGCCAGGTGTCAGCCTGGCGGGATCGCTGTAGCATATCGGTCGCCAAAGCGGCGTTTGGGAAATATGAAACGTATACACCTGACATGGCACTGAAGATGGAGCAGCGTCCCAATCCAAAAACAGGCGCTGCTGAATTTTGGGTTTTTTTGCGCGATGATGTGTTTTGGCAGCCGTTGAAACAGGACTTCTTTTCCTCGGACGTCCATTTGGCGCCGCAATTCCTTCGTGAGAGTCAGGTGACAGCTGAAGACTTCAAGTTTTTTTGTGATGCGATTATGAACCCCTATGTTCAGGAACCTGGTGCCGTTGCATTGCGTACCTATTATAATGACCTTGAGGGAATTGACGTAATTGATCGTTTCACTTTTGTCGTGAAGTGGAAAGCGAATGCGGAAGGGAAAATCAAATATATTGCAAAAATGATGACAGGAGGGTTAAGGCCGCTCTGTTCATCTGTTTTTAAGTACTTCTCAGACGGAAAAAAAATTCTCCCTGATGATAAAGATCCGGAGACATACAGAACAAATTCCGTTTGGGCACAGAATTTCTCCATGCATTGGGCCAAAAATATCATTCCTAGTTGTGGTCCATGGACTTTTGATGGGATGACAGACCGGCAAGTCAACTTTTCTAGAAACCGTAATTTTTACGTTCATGATGCCGCATTGACGAAAAGGTATGAAAGTGAATTTAAGGACAGTCCAGATAATATTTGGCAAGCATTCAAGAACAATAGTCTGGATAGTTGCAGCTTGCAACCTAATCAGCTAAGAGAGCTTCAAAACTTTCTGGCTTCAGATAATTACAAACAACAAGCGGCAAAAGGGGCTTCTGTCCACCGTCTGGAATATGTGGCCAGAAGTTATGCCTATGTTTCCTGGAATGAAACCCGCCCCTGGTTCCAAACAGCTAAAGTGCGTCGTGCCTTGACGATGGCTATCGACAGACGGCGGATTATTCAAGAGAACCTCAACGGGTTTGGTGTTGAAATCACCGGAACCTTCTATCGCTATTCTCCTGCCTATGATGACTCTATCGTTCCCTTACCATACGACCCCCTCACTGCACGACGCCTTCTGGAGGAAGAAGGATGGTTTGACAGTGATGGCGATGGTGTCATCGACAAAAATATCAACGGTAAATCAACGCCTTTCAGCTTTTCTCTGACCTATTTTGTTAAAAATCCGACGACGAAGTCCATCTGTGAGTATATTGCAACGGCATTGAAAGAAATTGGAATCGATTGCCGGCTTAATGGAGTGGATATGGCTGATTTATCTGCCGTTTTTGATGATAAAAACTTTGATGCGTTATGTCTAGGATGGACCCTGGGAACACCGCCAGAGAGTCCGCGACAGCTGTGGCATTCGTTTGGGGCCAAGGAGAAAGGATCATCCAATGCCATCGGATTTGCCAATTCGAAAATCGATGAGATCATTGATACACTGGAATATGAGTACGATATAAAAAAAAGAACCGATCTATACCATCAATTTGATGCTATCCTTTATGAAGAACAGCCGTATACATTTTTGTACGCTCCAAAAACGATTTTTCTTTATCGAGATTATTTGAAGAACGTCTTCATTCCGGCAGACCGTCAGGATCTTGTTCCTGGAGCTAATGTCGCAGAACCCGATCCTGATATATTTTGGCTTGAACATGATTAATTATGTCATCAGGCGCCTTGTACTCATTCCTGTTACACTGTTCTGTATCATCCTCGTTAATTTCGTCATCGTGAATTTGGCGCCTGGAGATCCGGTTACAGTCAGCGAAATTTCCCAGGATGGCAATGCGAGTCGGAGTACGGAAAGAAGCATGGCATTTGGTTCTGACGAAAGGTATTTGCTGTTCCGTGAATGGTATGGTCTCACCTTGCCAATTCTATTGAATACCTGGCCATGGACCACTCAAGAGGATGTTGATGGCACTTTACAAATCTTACAAACAAAGAAAAAGAATGCCCAGGAGTCGGAGGAAATGCCGATTAAAGACTACGATAGCCTACGTGTGACGTTTGGCGATAAATCCCGTTATATAATGCCTAAATTATTGGCTGTGATGGAAGATCCGCAGCAATCTCTCTTAATTCGCAGTATGGCGTCTCGATTTTTTGCCCGTGGAGGGACGCGGCAGGGGATAATAGGATCTGGATTAACGGATCAGCAAATCGCAGACAATGAGAAAATCGCTACTGATAACAACCTCTTAAGAAAATTGGTCTTTTCTGCCCAATCATCCCCTGAGCAGATTCAACTGAGTCTCGATCGGTTTAACGCCTGGTATCGAGAAAACAGCAGCCGCTATCGTTTTGAGCCCACGACTGAACAAAAACTGTATATTCTATTTGTTGAGACCCGATTTTGCAGATACATGGGACGTGTGTTGACTCTTGATTTCGGGACGTTGCGTAATGACAACAACAGAACAGTGATCAGCGAAGTGACCAAACGGTTTAAGTATTCTCTGACCTTGGCCATTATCCCCATGTTGGTGACATTCGTCTTATGCCAGGTTTTCGGTTGCATCATGGCGTATAGGCATAATCGTTGGCCTGATTACGGACTTAGTATTTCTTTTCTTGTTCTTTATGCCATTCCAGTGTTTGTGGTGGCTCCATTTCTTATCGAAGAAGTTGCTTTGAATCACGACTTTCCCTTTACACAGACTCCCATTCCGATCAGTGGATTTACCAGTCCGGATAGTCAATATGATAAATTAAATACCTCGGGACGTCTTGTTGACGTGTTCCAACACATTTTTCTTCCTCTTGTTGCGATTATGTATGGTTCAATGGCTGCACAGTCCCGACTGTCACGAACGACGGTTCTGGAGGTCTTGCGTCAAGACTATGTAAGGACGGCGTGGGCAAAAGGTCTTTCACCCGTAAAAATTTTGTTCAAGCACGTGTGCCGGAATGCCTCAATTACGATTGTGACATCAATTGCCAGCTCTTTAGGTGTTGTCCTGGGCGGGTCCCTGATCGTTGAAGCACTGTTTGAAATTAATGGATTCGGTAAATTCTTCTATGATGCAGTCATCAATCGGGACTATAATGTGATCATGTTTTCCTCTCTTGCTGGCTCGCTTCTATCCCTATCTGGATTTCTCATTGCAGATATTGCCTACACTGTGTTAGATCCGCGTTTAACCCTGGATTAAAAGGCTGTATCCAATGAACCTACACAACGATGATACCTACTGGATGATGATCTGGAGGCAGTTTTACAGACGGCCTCTTGGCAGGTGGGCTCTTTGTGTTGTGCTTGTTTTTTGTTTCGTGGGAGTGTATGCTCCATTCCTTGCCTCGAGTAAGCCATTTGTGATTCAGTACGATGGGGAGTTGTTTTTTCCGCTATTCCGTTATTTATTTTACCGTGGATTTTACACAAAGTTTCTGGATATATTTTTTAACTTGTTTATTTTCACAGTACCTCTGGCAATGTTTTCGATAGTTGTTTTTAAGAAACACACGAAAATACTGATTACCTGCCTGGCATCAGTGGCTCTGTTACATGGCGGACTTTTTGTCTACTTCATTTATGGTCCCTCGCGTAATCCGGCCTTTGATGCTGTTCTCATTAAACAGCGGCAGGAAGCTATTGGAGCCCGTAAAGAAATTGCCCATTCAACACACCGTTGGGATTTTGACCTCCGTTACATGAACGGCTATGCCCGATTGAATCTCGTTCTACAGTACCAACAGCGTCTCAATCAGCAAAAACGACTGGAAAAATACGGTAAATTTTACTCGGAGCCAGACCATAAGGGCAGACTTTTCAGCGGAATGCCAACGTTGTGGCAAATCGAAATGGATAATGAAAACAGGGAAATACAGCGATTGCAACTACAAATTAAAGACATGCAGGATTCCCCTAACATGCTTCACAATGTAAAAGAGTCTTTACAGTATGTTCTTGATAGGCGTAAATGGATCCTCTCTCAGATACCGCTGCTCCATTATGAGGTCATGCCACTTGTTCGGCCATTCCACTGGGAAGACGATGCCGGCGGCGATCAAAGTTTCAACCAACATGTTCCTTTTTGGGAATTGACGCGGATTAATCGCAAAGATCTCGTGGCGGCTTTGATCTTTGGCGTGCGCGTTTCCTTGGTTGTAGGGATTTTAGCTGTCGCCCTGGCTCTATCCATAGGACTTCCCATTGGCAGCGTTTCGGGATATTATGGAGGCACCTTCGACATTATTGTCAGCAGGTTATTGGAAATTTTAGAGGGGATGCCCACGTTTTTCATGTTGCTGATGGTCGTTGCAATTACACAGAGCAAATCGATTTTTTTGGTAATTGCTGTGATTGGCCTCTTCGGGTGGACCACTTTCGCCCGTTACATTCGTGGCGAATTTTTTAAGCAGAGGAATCTTCCCTATATCGAAGCGTGCCGTGCACAAGGGTTTAACGACTCAAAAATCATCTTTTCTCACATCTTCCCCAATGCCATTCCTCCTGTATTGACTCTGCTTCCCTTTGCTGTTATGGGCGCCATCACAAGCGAAGCAAGTCTCTCCTTTCTGGGTCTTGGGGAAGAAGGGTCGTGTTCCTGGGGCGTTCTCATGGATGAAGGGCGTACGGCCTTTCCTGGGGAAAGCTACTTACTCTGGCCTCCGGCTATCCTGCTCACCATCCTGCTCGTTGCTATCGCAATGGTGGGCGACGCCTTCCGCGATGCCCTCGACCCAAAACTGCGCCGTTGATCACCAATTCTATGATTTTATCGTTTTCAACTGCCCTTTCCAGGTTCATGTACGCTGGGACTTAGCGGCGATTGAAAAAGAAGGTTTTTCGATGGAGGAATAGACGTGTAAGTGAGCTTCTCTATTGCGTAGTTTAGGTGTGATAAAAATATCGACGTCTTGTCCCAAAATACGAAGATAACGGATCAATCGATCCGTTGAATACCCTCTAAACCTTCCCTGCAGTAGAATTGAGAGTTTAGGTTGAGTCAGCCCTAACATCTCGGCGGCTTCTGTTTGAGTCATTTTTTTTTTGTTAATAGCTTTTTGCATCTCAGAGACCAGTTGGGCTTTTGCAAGCATCTCTTCTGGATTAGCAAAACCAAGGTCAGCGTACACATTACCACTTCCAATTTCAATGCGGATATCTGCCAGTTTTTCTTCATGAATATGTGTTTTTCTTTTCATTTTTTTACCTTTTTCAACCATTCCTTATGTTCATGCTCGGCTATTTTAAGTCTTTTATATACAATTGCCATTTCTTCCCTTGGAGTTTCTCTTCCCTTTTTGGATTTTTTTTGAAAAGCATGCAATATGTAAACGGATTCTTTAAATTTTACAGTATAAACCGCTCGATAAGTCCCTCCCACGTCATCTTCAACAACCTCTAGAACACCCCGTCCCCCAAATCCGGTGAGAGGTTTAACATTTGTATGTTGCAATCCCATCTGTGCTAAATAGAGAGCATACCCAACAATTCTTTGCACTTTACGTGGCAAATCTAGCAAGTCAGTTTTTCTGGAGCCAATCCAAGTGAGAGGTTTATTTAGTTCTGTATCGTTCATAAATGTGTCCCATAAGCGAATTATCACTAGAAATGGTAATAAATACAAGTAGAAAAAAGTAGAAAAAACCATGCCTATACGCTTGGCGCCCAAATTCTCTCCTCGCTTCATTGCGCCCATACTTTTACCCAAATCTTTTTACGAGGTACGTAACATCCTTTGCTTTAGTAGCCTATATATATCTATTTAGTAAAAGTACTCTTTTTTACACTGGGCATCGTATATATAGTTCTTGAGAAAGATTTTGGGCGCGATCTTGTATCGCCCCGCTGGGGCTGGATTATGGTGGTGGATGGTTCCCAGGCTTCACTCGTCCCTCCGGGACAGCGTCTCAACCTGGGCTGAAAACTGTCAACCCTTCGGGTTTAGCGTGACGATTAAACCCGAAGGGTTGATAGTTTTT
>JBAWVE010000023.1:0-17089 GCA_037147435.1 Parachlamydiaceae bacterium | reverse complement strand
AGTTTTTAGCCCAGGCTGAGACGATGCTCCGGAGGAGCGAGTGAAGCCTGGGAACAATCCAAACAAAAGAGCGAGTCCCGGAGGGCCGACACCAGATAGCCTAAATTCTTCCCAAGAACCACTTTTTGCTGTCAAATTTTTTTAATCAAAAAGCCGTGGATCATCGCCCTAGGCGGCGGGCTCTCATGGCTTTTAGGGTGTTGCTTAAGAGCATGGCAATCGTCATGGGGCCCACTCCGCCGGGCACCGGGGAGATGTAGGAGCATTTAGGGTGAACGTTGTCGAAATCGACATCACCGACAATTCTGTAACCTGAGCTGCGTGATTTGTCTTCAATTTTGTTTGTTCCCACATCAATGACGACAGCTCCGTCTTTGATCATGTCAGCAGTTAGGAATCTAGGTTGACCCATTGCTGCGATGATGATATCAGCCATGCGGCAGAGGGTGGGGAGATTTGTTGTACGGCTATGGGCAATCGTGACAGTGGCGTTTCCTCCGGGGGTATTTTGCATGAGTAATGCGGCCATAGGTTTGCCCACCAGATTGCTGCGGCCGATGACCAGGGCGTGCTTGCCACCCACTTCAATGTTTGAGCGTTCGAGCAGCACTTTGATTCCCAGGGGGGTGCACGGTGCAAAAGTGTTAGGATCGCCGATGAACAGCTTTCCGATATTGGTGGGATGTAAACCATCGACGTCTTTTTCCGGAATGATATGGTGGATAACCTTGATGGGGTTGACGTGGGGGGGCAGTGGCAGCTGCAGTAAAATTCCATCAATGGCATCATTGTTGTTAAGTTTTTCTATTTCAGCGATCAGGTCGGATTCAGAGAGATTTGCTGGCAGGTGCTTTTTGATCGATAAAATCCCCACTTCAGCGCATGCCATTGTTTTTCGTTCGACATACAATAAGGATGCGGGGTGGTCTCCGACAAGGACAACAGCAAGACACGGACGCCGCCCTGGCATTTGTGTGAGTTCTTGCTTAATTTCCTGTTGTATTTCGCTGGCGATCCGCTTTCCGTCAATGATCATAAGCCTCCCATTTTTTTGATTTTTTCAGCGTACCATTTTCTGTTATTTTATTGACATAGATGATGTCTGCATGTATGAATCAAAAAACAATAAAACAGGAGGATGGTTATGATCGAAGCTAAAAAGGATCTTATTCAGCTCGGGGCAATGGCTCCGGATTTTGCTGCCGAAACGACACAGGGAAAAATCTCTTTTCACAAGTGGCTTGCTGACTCCTGGTGTATTTTCTTTTCCCATCCGAAGGACTTCACTCCTGTGTGTACGACAGAGTTGGGGATGGCTGCAAAGCTTCAAGGGGAGTTTTCCCGCCGTGGGGCTAAACTAATAGGGCTTAGTGTAGGTAGTGTTGCAGACCATGCCAAGTGGATTCCTGACATCAATATTGTCGGCAATGTTTTGCTGGATTTCCCGATGATTGGCGATCAAGACCACCATGTTTCGGAACTATACGGGATGATTCACCCTCTAACAGGCGACACATCCACTGTACGTTCTGTGTTTGTGATTGATCCTAAGAAGAAGATTAGGTTAATCATTACGTATCCGGCTTCAACTGGACGCAATTTTACAGAGATTCTGCGTGTTCTCGATTCCCTGCAGCTGACGGATAACCATAAGGTGGCGACTCCGGTAAATTGGGTGAAGGGGGAAGAGTGTGTGATTTTGCCCAGCGTGACGAACCCGGAAGAGATCAAGACCTTATTTCCGAAGGGATTTCGCCAGGTGACGCCTTACCTTCGTATGACGCCTGATCCATCCCTGAAATAATGATTAGATAATCAAGCTGTTCAAAAAATATTGTATCTGTATAATGAGGGAGTTAAAAAAGGAAAAACCTGATTTTACAGCTAATTATTGATCATTGATCATCAAATTTTCTTAGGAGGAAATTGTGAAAAAAATCGTTTTGAAGAAAGGGTTTGCAGCCCTTGTATTCAGTGCATGTGCACTGTTGAGTCCTTGTGGAGTTTTTGCAGATGCTTCAAATCCAATAGAGGATTGTGCCAAGGAACTGTTGCTCTCGTATTTCCCTGCGCCGATTGTCAATGAAACATTAAAGCGTTTCGATGTGCCGCAAGATAAGTGGGATGCGATTAGTAAGTCATTAGCGAGCAAAGATAAAGACGTTGTTAAAACAGTCGAGCAGAAAGCCTCAACAATGAATCCGAATCCTTTGAAGGATCCGCAGCAGAGACAAGCCGCTGTAAAATTGTTTAGAGATACTTTGTTGCAGGTTTTTTCTGATGCAATGAAAGAAAATGGCGTGACGGATAGCAGCAAGTTTCAAGCTATGTTAGATGATATTCAGCAGCAAAAAGCCAAGATGTTTGCGATGTGCATGGAGAGACACAAGCAGAAGGCGCAAAAGCAGGATATTACTGAAGGCGCCGACAGCGAAGAGTCTGAAAGCGACGAAGATGATGATGACAATGATGACGAAGACGAAGAAGAGGAGACAGTTGAACAAAACGGCGATGCTGAGACTCCACAGAAATCGACATCGAAATAGTCCGATCATAGGATTGCCTTCGGCAGTATGCCGAAGGCTATAAAGTTAGAGGCTCCGAAGGCGCGAAGCGTTTGGAGTGCGTGCGACTTGTCGCCGCTTTCATAACGCTCGACTTGTCGAGCTTATAGATGCATCAGAGCTCCTATGGTATGGTATGCGTTCGCAAAAGATTCAGTGGTTTTTAAGTATTAGTGGATCCATAAGCTCGACAAGTCGAGCGATATGATAGCGGCGACAAGTCGCGCGCACTCCAAATGTATCGCTACCCTATCCTTTCTGTCCTTCTCGTATCTTTGTGAAATAATCCAAACGTTTTTTCATTTCTCTTTCAAAGCCACGTTCTACGGGATGGTAATACTGTTCGCGCGACATCTCTTTTGGAAAATACTCTTGCCCTGAAAAACCCAATGGCGTGTCGTGATCATAGGCATAGTTGGCGCCATAACCCATTTTTTTCATGAGTGTGGTGGGGGCATTCAAAATTGTTGCTGGGGGGTCGTATTGCGCCGTGTTGGCAGCCGACGTACGCGCTTCGCCAAAAGCTTTATAAAGGGCATTACTTTTTGGTGCTAGGGCAAGAAAGACGACAACCTGTGCTAAGGCAAGTTCCCCTTCGGGGGATCCTAGCATCTCGTACGCATCGCGTGCGGCAATTGCCAGGGGAAGAGCTTGTGGATCTGCAAGGCCGATATCCTCTGAGGCCATCCGGATTAACCGACGGGCGAGGAATAGAGGCTCTTCGCCCCCTTGGAGCATTCGTGCAAACCAATAGAGGGCAGCATCGGGATCGGACCCTCTGATCGATTTATGGAGTGCTGAGATGATATTGTAGTGTTGGTCATCACCCTTATCGAATAACGGTGCTCGTTTCTGGAGGTGGAGCTTAAGCGTCTCGGCATCGAGGAGAGACTCGGTGGAAAGGTGTTCAAGATTTTCGATTAGATTGAAGAGGTAACGTCCGTCGCCCTGGGAGAAGTCAATCAGGAGTTGTCTTGCTTGGGGAGAAAGGTGGAGAGGTTTTTTTGATGATTCATAACGCTGAAGCAGTAAATCCAGGGCTGGGGCATCCAAAGAGTTTAATTTGAGGACACGCAATCTGGACAGTAGGGCATTGTTGAGGTAGAAAGAAGGGTTTTCTGCTGTGGCGCCGACGAGGACAATGGTGCCATTTTCTAGGAATGGAAGAAAGGCATCTTGCTGGGCTTTGTTGAATCGGTGGATTTCATCCACGAATAATAAAGTCGCCTGACCAAAAAGAGGGCGTTCCTCGCATTCTTTGATGATTTTTTTGAGATCTGCAATGCCACTGAAGACCGCGCTGAGGCTCTCAAAGCGCATAGAAAAAGCCTTAGCGTACAAGCGTGCAATGGATGTTTTTCCGCAACCGGGGGGGCCCCATAGGAGAATTGAAAGAGGTCTTCCCCCTTTGATGATGGAAGTGATAAATCCTGTTTCTCCGACGAGGTGATTCTGCCCTACGATTGTATCAAGGGATGGAGGGCGTAATTGTTCTGCAAGGGGTGTGGCTCGGCTCATAGTTAAGATTCCTCAAAGTAGTCTTTTCCGCTACGTCGTTGTTTTCCAAAGAAAAGGGGGGGGAGGATAAAGGCGATGAAAGCATAGGCGGCATCAGCTGCGGACATCAACATGAGGTCGGTGTATGCCCAGCGAACAGAGAAAATGTTATGCATTTCGATGGTGTACATTAGGGTGGCGAGGATTGCAGTGGATAGGGTAGAGAAGAAAAATGTCATCAGGGGAAGGGTAGAGAGGTTGTCGGCAAAAAAATTACGTTGCTGCGGATAGAGAATAGCCAGAGTCAGGCAGAAATTCAGGGCATGTATGCCAAGTCGCGGCGAGGAGGAGAGAAGGTCAAGAATTAGGCCGCAGATAAATGCATACCAAAGGCAAGTGGAGAGAGGTTTTTGGTAGATGGCGATGACGAGAAAAGGGGAAAAGAAAAGGAGTCGCAGTGAAGGGTATAGTGCGGGAATGGTTAGGGTTAGCAGCAAGCAAAAGACAAAAGCCCATTTAAGAGCCTTGCTGTTGAGGTTAACCTCCATTAATAGGCGCCTTTTCGCATGAGTACGCTGGGGATTGTCTGGGCAACAATTTTAAGATCAAGTCGTAGAGAGCGATTATCCACATAGTGTTCATCGAATTTTATCCGGGAGGTGTATGTGGTGTTGCTGCGGCCGGAAACTTGCCACAGTCCTGTGATGCCTGGACGTACAGAGAAAATTTTATGAGCTTTGGGACCAAAATGCTTAATTACTTCCTCTTTCGTGACTGGTCTGGGGCCAACAACGCTGAGATCTCCTTTGAGAACGTTCCAGAATTGCGGTAGTTCATCCAAAGATGTCGAGCGTAAAAATTGACCAATTGGGGTAATTCTGGGGTCATTTTTCAATTTATGGGACGCATTCCACTCTTTCATTTTGACTGGATCAGAGCTTAGAATGTCTTGCAGTCTGCTGTTGGCATCGCGATACATGGTACGGAATTTGTAACAATTGAAAGGGATGCCTCCCATGCCAACCCGTTCCTGAGAGTAGAGTGCAGCTCCCTTGGATGAAAAGCGTATTGCACAGGCAATCAGGAGAAAAAGAGGGAATAGGCAAATCAATGCTAAGAGACTGAAGGCAATATCAAAAAGTCGTTTAACAGGGCAGAGCTTCTGTGCGTAGGGTAAGGAAGGAGCGTCATTTGGTGTCATACAAATACCGTTTACTGGTTTAGTCTAAATATGTCTATGTACGAGTCGTTTTGCTAATTCCTGTAATAATATCGTATCAGGGGTGATTTTTTCAAGGTGGCTAATGGAGCGTTCGTAAAGATTATAGGCAACGTGCCTGGCAGTATCAACATCCATTAAGGTCACATAGGTTGTTTTGTTATTAATACTGTCGGAAGCAATTTTTTTTCCATGTTTCCGTTCGCTGTCGACAACATCGATGATATCATCGATAATTTGGAAGGCCAAGCCAACATCCCGCCCAAAGAGGGTAAGAGCGTCCATTTCAGCAGGTGTCGCATTAGCAGTAACGGCTCCGCACAATAACGATGCGATGATCAAAGCCCCTGTTTTTTTGGAGTGAATGCGCTCCAGGTGTTCTAAGGTGATGGAGATACCCTCGACTTCGATGTCCATCATCTGCCCACCGATCATGCCCTGTCCGCCTGAGTGATATGCCATGAGCTTGATGAGTGAAACTTTTTGTGATGCAGTCAATCCTTCGTCGTCTGCAACCACTTCAAAAGCATAAGTCAGGAGATAGTCTCCGGTCAATACAGCTGTTGCTTCATCAAAAGCGCGATGCAACGACGGCTTGCCGCGCCGAAAATCGTCGTCATCCATGCAGGGGAGGTCGTCATGGATTAAAGAGTAAGTGTGAATCATTTCCAAAGCGCATGCTGCTGAGAGAGCTTTTTGGTCTGTACCACCCAGAGTTTCTGCTGCGGCGATGGTAAGGAGGGGACGCAGGCGCTTGGCGCCATTAAATAAGGAATGGCGTGCGGCAGTGAAAAGCTTGTCGGAATTTGGAATCAGGGTGTCGAGTCGCTGTTCTATCAATGCTGTTTTTGCATGAATATAGGATTTAATTAAATCGGGCAGTGGCACCGTTATGGGCGCAGGCACGATTTCACCTCCGCTTCGTGAGAGCCTACACCCAGGCAGACATAATCGATATTCTTTTTTGCCATCTCGTGACTGTCGTACTGGTTTCTGGCATCAAAAAAAGCTCTTCCTTTCATTTTAGGCAGGATGGCGGTAAAATCGAGAAAGCGGAATTGCTTCCAATCGGTCATTAACACAAGGGCATCGGCGCCATCGGCAGCGTCCGTTTCGTCGGCGCACCATGAAATGAAAGGCGAATCCGGCAGGCATTTTTTTGCGTTATCCATGGCTGCGGGATCGTACAGTCTTACAACAGCTTTTTCATTTAGTAATTGGTGAATTAATATTAATGACGAAGCGTCGCGCATGTCATCAGTACCCGGTTTGAAGGCTAATCCAAGAATAGCTATGGTCTTCCCTTCCAGTCCACCATGTTCCGAGAAGTAATTGATGATCTTGTGACCGATCACTCTTTTTTGATTTGTATTCACCGTATCGACTGCTGATAATAACGACATCTCGTATCCAAGAGCATGGGCGTGTGACCGCAATGCGCGAATATCTTTTGGAAGGCACGATCCGCCAAACCCTGGTCCAGGGTATAGGAAATGATAGCCGATTCTCTTGTCTGAGCCAATGCCCTTGCGCACTTTGTTGATGTCTGCACCGGTTAACTCGCAAAGTCCTGCCAGCTCGTTCATGAAAGATATTCTTGTTGCCAACATGGCATTAGCAGCGTATTTTGTCATTTCTGCAGAAAAAGGATCCATGAGAAGCAGTCGGTCCTGGCTTAGCATAAAGGGTGCATAGATCTCTTGCATGACAGCTGCCGCAGCAGAGCTGTTCGTTCCAATAATAATGCGGTCGGGTTTCATAAAGTCATTGACGGCATCCCCTTCCTTGAGAAATTCCGGATTGGCCACGACATCGAAAGGGATGGAAACACCTCTTTTTTCCAGTGTGGAGGCCACAAGTTGCGCAACGAGGTCTGAGCTTCCCACAGGGACTGTTGACTTGTTAACGATGATTTTGTAGCTATTCATATGTTCGGCGATGGATATAGACACTGCTTTAACAAAGTTCATGTTGGCGTGCCCTTCCGGGGAAATGGGCGTATCGACAGCAATAAAACATACGGTAGCGTGATTAACGGCTGCGGCATAGTCGGTAGTAAATTTTAGCCGCTGGGCCTGTGTGTTGCGCTTGACGAGCTCCTCGAGATTAGGTTCGTAGATGGGCATGATGCCGGCAAGAAGTTGGTCAATTTTTGTTTTGTTGATATCGAGGCAAGTCACATGATGTCCCATTTCAGCGAGGCAAGCCCCCGACACGAGTCCAACGTAACCTGTTCCTATAATGAGTATGTCCATATGGTTCCTTATTAGTCCTTGGAATACCAAGGGTTGCAACTAACTATCCGTTTGACCGCCATCCATCCTCCGAGGAAAAATCCATGCTTTTTAATGACATCCACGGCGTAGTGAGAACAACTTGGCGTGAAGCGGCAGACATCTCCAATGAGGGGAGAAATACACCATTGATAGACGCGGATCAAAGCAATGGCGATGAATCTCATATGATATGAAGCACGTTGATAAAAAGAGAAATCAGCACTTCAATAACAATGAGGCATACAATGGTCATTTCAAGACGGCTGGAATGTAAATGGTTAAGTTCCGTCCCCAACATCTCGAAAAGTCCATGAATGACACCAAGGCGCTGATTCAATATTTCTACGCGCGTGCGTATATCAAGGTAGTTTGCTGTCATGATGTAGAGAAATTCTAATTCTGGATATTCCCAAAAGAATTCCGGTGTATCAAGAATATCCATGTGCAGGTTAATCGAGTTACGTTCGATAAACAATTCGCCCATTTTGCGTCGAATAGCTTTACGGGACAGAGAAATACTTCCGAACTTGGCTAAATCTTCCGGAATTTTTTTAGTTAATTGGAATGTCTTTTGGATCGATGTTTCAAAAGTGCTCAGCTTGACAGACTGGGCTATTCCCTGAGAGATCGCCAGTTTTGTCAGGATGTCGTGATTGGGAAGGATGATTTCATCTTCGGCAATCTTGGCTGTTTCGCCATAGATATAGGTGAAAATATCCGTTTCGATATCCGCTTTCCTGTTCTCCTCAAAGGCAGAGATTTCTTCCTTCAGGATTTTTAACCCCTCTGTACTGTCGATTCCCCAGAATACGGCAACGCCATAAGGGAAGAAAAATACATCGCAAGGAGTGCGGTGGTCGTTTTTGTCGATGATGACATGGACGACGTCTTTAAATAACGCCGTCTTATAAGTTACGCGCATCACCTCGTAAAGAGGTTTGATGGCGTAAGTTTGAGCCGTACAAAAGGCACAGCAATCCATAAATCACACTACACTAGTTTAATTGGTTAATAAAGTATACAATCAGTGTCCCCGTGATCATATCATATTCCTCATATAATGTGAAGGATCTTCGAAAACGGGCATGGTTCAAATGAATGTGACACTTTTGGATGGCCATGATCACCTGAACGAGGAGGATTTTCAGTCAAAAAAATAAAATTACAGGATGGGCAGGATGGATAGGATAAGCAGGATACCTTCGGCTGGCGAGTTGTCGCTACCCATTTTCGTTCTATTTTGAACCATGCCCGAAAACGGGATTTTTCACTGGAGAACTGTAGAAGTTATTTTTAAATGGTCCCTGAAGAAGGGATGATTGAGGGGGAACGTAATCCCAAGATAATTGCGAAAGGGGGGACTTGAACCCCCACGAGGAAAACCTCACTACCACCTCAAGGTAGCGCGTATACCAATTCCGCCACTTTCGCGTGAGACAAAAATGGATAATATCAAATGGTGTGAAATATTGCAAGAAATAAAGCGCCAACAAAATAAGTAAGTGCCCTTAAAGTGGAGGTAAAGTCATTTCTCTGAAGATTTTAACGCGAAGATCGCGAAGTCAGCGAAGACAACGCGAAGATGGAATAATCTGCGCTTTGTCTTCGCTGACTTCGCGATCCTCGCGTTAAATTTACGGTTGCTGCTGCACTCAAACAAACACAACCATCTTACAAAAAATTACTGTGTTCGTTCCTCGAAAATCCCGTTGATTTTTTCAGCTAACTCAGGGGAAATAGTGAGTGACGTTAACAGTGAAAATTCGCGGCTGTACAATAGCACCAGGGCAAGGTCGTATTCCTCGGTATCCACTACCGTCGCATGCGAAGGGTGATGCAGATGACAGAAGACTTCACCCTCATAAATCCAGGCTTTGTCAAGCATCGTTCCACATACGGCGCAATGGGAGAGCATTCCGATGAGGCCTTCGTGACGTAGAAGTTTCAAACGGAAACTCGCACCCAGAGCAACGGGAGAGGCGACTGCAGGAAGTTTATGCAAGTAGGTCAGAAATAGCTGATATAACTCCGGAGCAGGTTTCCCGGGCTGCTGTGTCACTTTAATTGCATGCAACATCTCGCAAGCGGTTTGCAGCACAGCTAAATTTTGACGCAATGGAAGATTGTGGTTGATCGCAGTGATTTCGTGGCAAGGGTGTAATTCCGTGCGCCCTTTGGCATAAATGACTTCTATTTGTGTGAGAGGGGAAACAGGAGAGGCTGCTTTTCCTTTCCTGTAGGCTCCTTTGGAAAATAGCTTGATCAGCCCTTCGTAGGGCGTGAATAGCGAAAGGATGCAGTCGTATTCACGAAAGGGAAGGGCCCCGATGATCACGCCTTGTGTTGTTAGCTTGTCCATATTCCTAGGATAATCAATGCACCGAAGAGGGTTCGAACCTCCAACCACCCGGTTCGAAGCCGGGTACTCTATCCGATTGAGCTATCGGTGCGTATTCCTGTAGGATTCTACCCCACAGCGTGTAACTATGCAAGAAAAATGGAAAAAAGGAAAGGGAAGGGGAAGAGGTGAAGGGACAACAATGTCCCTTGCGTCCCTACCCTTTTTCTTTATTCATTTTTTTATTTCAATGTTTTCCACTGGAGTTGTATACTCAATTGTGGAGCTCCCGGTTTTTGGGGGCGAATCTTTTAAAGAAGCATATGATCAATGAGGTACCTAATGAACCGTAAAACCAAAGCCGCCGAGTTTCTTGAAGAAGCGTACAATATTTCTGTGAGTGGTCGTCACGTGATGGTTACTCAAGCAATGAAGGATTATGCCATAGAGAAAGTGTCAAAAATCGAGCGCTTCAGCGACAGGATAATCGATATTGTGATCACGATGGACGTCCATAAGTTGGAGCACCGCGTTGACATCATTCTCAAGGTTGATCACACAAAAATTAAGAGTGAGGCAATCAGTAATGATATGTATGCATCCATCGATAAAGCAGTGCGAAAGTTAGAAGCACAGCTGATTCGTTATAAATCAAAGCTTAACGACCATCACCAGTCAAAGGGGCTTTCTGCTGTCGATATAAACGTCAACGTCTTGAGATCGGCTGCTGAAGGGGAGCTCTTGGACGTAAACTTGGAAATTGAAGAGGAGAACAAACGGCGTTTGCTGGACAAATATCATCCTCATCAGATTGTCAAAAGGGAAGTTTGCCCGTTAAAAACGTTAACTGATGGCGAGGCTCTGATGAAAATGGATTTATCTGGAGATCAATTTCTCGTTTATCGCGGTGAGGAAAATCTCCATTTGAAAGTGATGTATCGTCGCAATGATGGTGATTTTGGCGTCATCGAACCTCAAGGGTAAGTCGGTTAAGTGTCGCAGTTGTCACAAATTTTTTGTACTATCCGTAAGGATTGGGTAGCCGCGTTGCCTGAGGAGTTAGTTAGGCAGCGCGTTCTATCTTATATGATTGAAAATAAAGGTTTTCCGTCTTCTTTAATTGCTGTGGAAATTCCACTTAGGCAATTGCCCCATCTGACTCCAAAAGATGTATCTCTAGTTCCTGATCGGCGCGCTGATATTATCTGTTTTGCTAATGGCACCTCAGGGCTCTACCCGTTGCTCCTTGTCGAATGCAAAGCCATTAAACTTTCCTCACGCGTTGTCAGTCAAGTCGTGGGATATAACCACTTTGTCCGCTCCCGTTTTGTTGCTATTATCAACCAAACGGAGCTGCGTGTGGGGTGGTATGACGAAGTGAAGGGGGAGTACCTGTTCATCAATCATCTCCCAGAATATGGTGATCTCTTAAAAGCCGTGATCGCCCCCGACAACGCCTGATGCATTTTCTGCAAAATAGTAGGTCGTTGTGTAAGGATTAGTACTGATTGCTGTCATCCAGCCTATTTTCCCTTGGAAAAATTCATAAAGTTCCTGGTCCTCTTCGATGCGTATGATCGAAAATCCGTGGGGAAGCAGTGTCAATTTCCGTAACAAAATTGTGCTGTCACTTTCGCGGAAAAACGTGATGGAGATATCTGCTGAGCGCGTATACTCGACGGCAGGGGATGAGTTCATTATCCAGATCGTAGCTTTAGGTTGGTCGGCAAGAACCGGCGACCAACGGAAGGAAGTGGGCTTTTTTTCCAGTGATGGATTAAACGGTTGAAGGTTGGTGCAGATATTACAGGGGGTGTTGACATTACCGCAGCCCACATCGAAACCAATTTTGATCCGCGAAGGGATTTTCCCGTGATCGAGGGGGCGCACAATCAAACGTACAGCGTAATCTTTAGGTGCGATATGGAGAGCTGAATAAATTGAATTCAGTGCGATACAATGGACCTGAGGGGCCGATGCGGCAATGATGGCTGCATTCTTGTGGATTCCACTGCGTTTCCCTTGTGCTGAATAGATTTCCAGATCGATGGCAAAGGAAGACGGAGAATAGATCGGGTAGAAATAAATATTGGTAAAATGAGTGCATGAGGCTTCTGCTGGAAGCATCAACGCTGCTGCATGCCATCCTGTTTCTTCGGGACGCCAGTAGTCTGAGTCGTTCGTCGCATCAGTACAGTCATAGTAGGTGTGTGTAATCGTCAGCGCCGGAATTTTGTGGTGGAGGTTGCCCACGACAAGACGGGGGAAAATCCACCCGACATTAAAATAGATTTTAGCTGTTCCTGGTTTGTTGTTCAGGAATTTTCTTAAATCGCACTGTCGTGCTGGATAGATCCAACGGGTGGTGTAGGGATCCAGTTGGCCAAGATCTTGGGTATGTTCCATCGTTTCTCCCGCATGATTCAGGAATTGCATACGTAGAGTTCCATTGGGGACGTCAGTACAACCATTAATCAGGCCAATGAATGGTTCTCTTTCGCTGTCGGCATAGATATTAAATCCAGATTCAGGCACTTCCGTTTGGCTGTTTTTTAACATGTCTTCAAAGTCATTGTAAATCCGCTGAGCAGTATGGACGACAGTGCTGAATTGGGGGCCATAGTAATTAATGACAGCTGCTGGATAGGGAAAGAAAAAGTTCTCGGTTGAGAAAAATTCCACTTCCAAACTTCCCGTAAACACTGCATTGCGGCCCAACCCGGCGCGCTCAAGTTCGTCGGCAAGTTCGAGACGAAAAGCCTTAGCTTCAAGAACGGGAAAAGTGGTGCGGGCGAGTGTCTTTCCATAAGTATTCCTCAAAGTGACAATGCACGTGATTTTGTTGAGATTCCGCTTCAGCATCCAATACCCCATAAACAGGACGCGAGATGAAATCCCTTCCTGTTGCATGACGGGAAAAATTGCTGACGAGCGAAGCACAGGACGTGGGGCGATGGCGCCGGGAGTCACGGGTTCTGTTGTCGCAAGGTGGGCGTAATAGCTGCGCATAATGTTCCCTTTTTCAGTAATAGGATTTTGATGGCGCGGAGCATTTGGAGTGCGTGCGACTTGTCGCCGCTTTCATCTCGCTCGACTTGTCGAGCTCATAGTTCCACGAATCTTTGAAAACCGCGGAATTTATTGCGAATGTCTACCTTCGGATTTTGGTAAGATCGCATCCTTTCGATTTCAGGTGGAATTTATGAGCTCGACAAGTCGAGCAATATGAGAGCGGCGACAAGTCGCGCGCACTCCAAATTAAACCGGTAACCATTTAATTACTGTATCAAATTTTGCTTTTATTTAAAATTTGATTTACACTAAAGAAAAACCTGGAAAACATTGCGACTTTGAAATTAGGAGGGGGGTTATGGAAGAGAAACATCCGTATGAAGAACTGTTTGATGAGATTGGCAAACTCTTAAAATTTCTCAGAGAACATTCTGATGTCCCTCTAGATCATATAAAAGCACCGGAAAATTCCGGGGCTTCGATGGATGCAGTAAAAAAACAGATGGATGCCTTCAATCGCTTAGGAAACCTTGTTATAACCCTTTCGGGAGTCTCAAAAGATGAGCTCAATATGCGTCTAATGGGGATATCTTCCCAGATGACCCCTGAAGCCAAGAGAATTATTGATAAAGGAAATGCCATAAAGAAGGAAATCGAGTCGTTAAAAGAAAAATTTGATAAGGCAACAAAAACTATTCCGCTAGAGCCTGAGGCTGTTGGTGAACCTTCTGAAGAGAGTTCTGAAAGAACACTGACAGAAAAGCAGCAAGCACAAAAAAGGCGCGGTAAATTCAAACCTTTTGGCGGTAATGACAAATGGAAACTCATGTGAGCAGCACACAAAATTGCTTCAAAAAAAACCTGAAACGCTGGAGTTTGATGTGTCCCGAAGGGGGGCTCAAGGTATCGGGCATAATATCCGCCAAGGAGCCTTCCAACGTGTCTTTCTGCACAGCGGAATCCGGGATGACAAACCTCAAGCGGGAACGGGGGGGTAAAACAGAGTATTTACACTCCCAAACCGATCCTGTTTCTGAAGCAAAAACGTGGTTTGGTTCTCTCCATCTAAGAAATGTTCAAGTTATTTATATTTATGGCATTGGACTTGGTTATGGCTACGATGCCGCCAAAGAGTGGTTGTTTCAAAAAAACGATCGTTTTCTTGTATTTATAGAGGAAGATCCCCAAGTCGTGCGTTGTTTTCTGGAAACGGAACGGTGTCACGATCTTCTCAATGACGGGCATTCTTTTCTGTTCCTGGCTGAAGACAAAGGAAAATCAATCTCTCAGTTCAATAAAATCGTTCAACTTTTTGCAGACAAAAAAATCCTCCTGACAGGCCTCGATAGCGAAACTAAGAGCAATCCCCAAAAATATATGGAATATTGGTCGAAAATATCCTTTATGAACTCGGTGCACTCCCAATGGCGTGCCGAATCGCATACTCATGGTGTAGTCTATTTTCGGAATTGCTTTCTTAACTACCTGGATCTGGCCAATTCGTTCTTGGGAAACAAACTGTTTGGAAAGTTTACCGCGTTAAAAGGCGTTCCAGCAATCATCTGTGGGGCAGGGCCCTCACTGGACAAAAATATCGAAATGATCTCACAATTATCCAACAGAGCATTGATCTTTGCCGGAGGGACAGCTTTGAATGCACTCTCTGCAAAGAATATCTTGCCCCATTTTGGCATAGGGATTGATCCTAATGTGACCCATTTCAATCGATTAGTGATGAATGAGGCTTATGAAATTCCGTTTTTCTATAGAATGAGAATGCTACATGAGGCCTTGGAGATGGTCCACGGCGATAAATTGTACATCACCGGGGGCGCGGGCTATGCCATAACAGAGTGGATGGAGGATAAGCTGGGAATTACAAAAGAGCTTGGAAGTAATCAGCCGGAGCTTTCAGAAGGATTTAATGTATTGAATTTCAGTTTAGCCCTCGCGCGCGCTTTGGGATGCAATCCGATTATTTGTGTGGGGATCGATCTTGCCTATAGTCCTGAAAGGGCATCGTATGCCGGCGGAATTCCAAGCCACCCCATACATGGGAGAAAAGAGGATTTCCGTACGCGCAACCTTTCAGAAGAAGTTGTGATTAAAAATAATATTTATGGACAGCCTGTCTATACCCTATGGAAGTGGATTGGCGAGTCGTCATGGTACACCCAGTATGCGTTAAGACACCCCGAAATAAAAATCATCAACGCTACAGAGGGGGGGATTGGCTTTAATTCCATTGATAATATGACACTTGCTGACGTCGTCAAGACTTACATGACCAAAGAATACGATTTGGCTGCGTTGGTACATTGCGAGATTCAACAGAGCCGATTTGAAGAAAATGTAAGTCGGGAGGAAGTGAAAAAACTATTTCTGATGTTAAAGAAAAGCTTGGTTGTTTGCTGTAATAAGTTACATGCACTGGTTGATTTGTATACAAAAGAGTCCGAGCGGCAAGAGAAAGACGTACCCACCCTCGAAGGGGAAATAAAGCAGAATCTTGAGGACCTACAGCAGGAAGATGCCTACAAAGCCATTTTACAAAAGCTCGAAGAAGGGCATCAAATACATATTGCTCTCCCTTTAAAACAGCTGGAGCTTACAGAAGGGATTTCGGAAGACGAAATGCGCCGCGGTCGAGCATTAATCCAGTCGGCGTATTATCGCTTATTTTCCGATTCCGCCATTATCAATAGTGCGTTGATCGACCAAACACTAAGATATGCCGAAATGGTTCCTCATGATGATATAGAGAAGGAAAAATCGAAATCTCTTTTAATGCTAAACGATCATGTCCCTAAGGAGTTCAAAGCTGATCCTGATTCCCAAAAAGAATGCCTGATTTACCCTTCAGGGCAACTCAAATGGCAGGGGTTTTACAGAAATGGAGTGCTCCATGGGCCCTCCACATTCTATAGCGAAGACGGCACTGTCCTTGCTTCCACACTCTTTGTAGAGGGAGATCGTCAAGGCGATGCCAGAACATATTATCCAAGCGGTGCCTTGCATAGTATCCAACCCTTCAGCCGCGGCTTAAGACATGGAGACCAACACTATTTTTACCCCGATGGTTTGACAAAGTCGCTTATCCACTATCAATATGGAAAGTTGCATGGAAACACCTTACTGTACTACCCGAATGGTAAACCGTTTCGTTTTTTGGGTTTTGTTCATGGTAAGCGGGAGGGGATGGAGCTAATTTGGGGGCGCAATGGAATACTCTTTATTGAGGCACATTATCTTGCTGGAAAGCCCGTAGGGAGAGCTCGTAGTTGGCATCCGCATGGGGTCCTTTCCAAAGAAGTTTTCTACGATGATCGCTCACAGCGGCTTGAAGAATTCAATTGGGACCTAGAGGGAAATCCTATTGTGATGGAAGAAGAGGCTAAAGGGGACTTCTTTGATCAGGTCAACGTGCAGACGAAAAAGTTAACAGAGTCCCTGGATGATGCCGTCGATAAAATCGCACTCATGGCCCCTTCCTTTGCTCAAATGGTTTTGCGAACGGTAGCTCCGGCGCAAGGTGCTCAGGCAGCTACCGCTGATGTTGGCTTGATTGCACAGGTCGAAGCCTTACAAAAAGAGATGGAACGCCTCAAAGCCCTTGAGTCCATCATCGTGAGTCAACTGAAGAGCGATGATGCTGCTTTTGTCGAAGATCTATGGAAGAATCCCCAGACGCAGCAAAGCATTGAGCACAGCCTTGAGATGATCACCGAACGTGTCGATACAGACATGAAATCGATCAAAGAAGGTATCAGCAAAATCATCACGGATATCAAAAAGAAGGACAAATGAGCACTTGCCTGTAAGGTGTCAAAACTCTATTTTTCGATTGTCAAAAAGCAGATATGTAGGTTTGTGGTTAAAGCTGGTATTTGCGCATGAAGTGTGGGAGTTTATGGATGCGGAGTGATGTCTAATATGTAGATTTCTCGTTGACTTGGGCCATATGCCCAGAAGATCCTATATGCTCCGGGGGTATTGTTTTGAGCATAAGATTCAAAAACGTCACCGAGTTTACAGTTAAGCCCAGAGAGTTTATGAGTGTTCAAGGAAGGATGTTTAAGATTCGTTTCCATAAATCCAAGTACTCTTCTCAATTGCTTCAAAAGACCCTTTTTTGGGCATGGTTCAAAATAGAACGAAAATGGGTAGCACAAAGTAATCAAAA
>JBAWVE010000022.1:0-17592 GCA_037147435.1 Parachlamydiaceae bacterium | reverse complement strand
TTAGTTCAGGTGATCTTGGCCATCCAAAAGTGTTACCTTCATTTGAACCATGCCGTAAAATCATGGATTTTAATCAGATAAATTTGACCGTGCCGCCGGCGGCGGAAAAACCCTGCAGCTTTCTGTGGAGCTGTTTATCCACATGGGCGGAATCGACAATCAACTCATCAAGATCATCCCACTCATACGACAGTAACACTTCGGGAATGATACGAAAGGGGATATTTTGTTCGCACAGGGTGACCAATGCCTGCTCAAGTTTCAGGTGTTGTTTAGGATGGCAGACGCTGAATTTCGGGAGGCAGAGAGCACAACGGGCACGCTCGTACTGTTTTTGATTCTCAAGTTTTATCTCGCGATACAACCCTCCAAGAGATAACGAAGTGCCTTCCCAGGCGATTTCCCCGCCAAGACTCTGTGCGGCAGAACACAAACGTTCTTTGATGCCGACATGAATTCGCGGATAGCGCTCCTTTGTCAGCAACTGGGCCGCAACATAAGGATGAGAGATCTCTAGCGCATCGAAAAATGCGAATAGCGGCAAGGGATCAGGCAGGCGCGCAGCAAGCAACCCTAGATATTCCCCACCGGCATCCCGGCAAAACAATTGCAAAAGATTTTTGCCCATCGGAGAATTTTGTAAAATATCCGGAGTGATATCTATCCAGTTTCCTGAACAGGTAATTCCCACATCAGCGGCAAGTGTTTTGATATCCCCAAAGGCACCCTGCAGCCATGCGTGCAGGTTGGCAATCTGTTCGTCATTCCAAGGATAACCCAAACTGAAATCAAGGGACCCCCGATAAATAGACAGGCCGACTGTCTGTTGGCGGAACTCCTTCCACAATGTATCTCTAAAGTGTTCGAGAGACAGAACAAGAGACTGAAACTGCACCCGATCGCTTAAAGGGCGTTCTAGGCGATTGAACAACCCTAGATCGATCTCCCAAAAGAGACGCAACCCCTGTTTAATATAGTCATGAGCCGCTTCTGCTTGCACAGTCCACGACAAACTAGACTGAATTCTCCCATCAATCATTATCCGGACAGCATTGAATCTATCCCCATCAGGCACGGGCTCGCCAGGATAGGCAGCATCGAAAATTAGTGCAGGCTTCACGTCTTCAACATCTTCATCAACATGATCTGAATCATGATTTTCTTTGTCGTGACTTTCTTTGTGGGTAGATAATTGCAGTCGATTCGTCATGATTTTGCGTTAGCTTCTAATTGTTAATAAAATAAAGATTATATATACATAAATTTAACCATCGTCTACGATTACCTTTACAAGTACAAGCAGAGTTTTGATCAATGCTTCGCTTGTAAGGATGATCGTCACCCAACAATCCTAAGGGGCTCTATTATGAAGCAAACGACAGCTAATGGCAAAAACAATCTTTTTTCACTGAGTATTTTCTTTCGTTGCAGCGTTACCCTGATTATCTTTTTTACACTGATTCACGATCAAACTTTTGCCAATCCCAACGCTTATGTAGCCAATAACTCCGATGATTCAGTCACAGTTTTTGACACTGATACTGATATGGTCATTGGACCTCTGATTTTCGTCGGAGTAGGCCCCTACACCATAGCAATTACCCCTGATGGAAATTTTGCCTATGTAGCAAACTCCAGCAGTAATGATGTCTATGTGATTGATACGAATACAAATTTAGTCGTTGGAGCCCCAATCAGTGTTGGCTCATCACCAAATGGCATTGCAGCCAACCCTAATGGTGAATCCGTGTATGTGGTTAATTACAACGATGGAACCGTTTCCGTCATCGACACTAGCTCCTACACTGTTGTCTCCGTTATAACCGTTGGGTCCGAACCCACTGGTATTGCCTTCACTCCCAATGGCAGCTTTGCTTACGTGGCTAATTCAGCTGATAACAACGTTTCAGTTATCGATACTAATTCGCTTATGGTTGTTGGAGCTGCCATTGGGGTCAATTCTACACCAGAAAGCATTGCAATTACACCTGATGGCCAAAAAGCTTATGTGGTATGTTCCGGCAGCGACACTGTGGTTGTCATCAACACCAATACCAATACTATCATTGGATTTCCAATTACTGTAGGAGGTTACCCCTTTGGAATCGCCATTACACCTAACGGTGAGTTTGCTTATGTGACAAATAGAAATGACGACACCGTTTCTGTAATTGCAACGAACACAAACACACTCTTCGCGATGCCAATTTCTGTAGGGGATAATCCGCAGGGAATTGCGATTAAACCCGATGGATCAGTTGTTTATGTATGCAATAATGGAAACGACAATGTTTCAGTCATCGATATTCTCTCCAACACAGTTGTTGGCTCCCCCATTCCTGTGGACACAAATCCCGTAGGCATTGCCATTGTTCCTCCACCTATTCCACCATCAGCAAAGGATGGAAAGGCTATCTTTCATATTGATTTCGACCAACACTCACACCGTCGGCATTATCAGCCCTACTTTCCCCGTCATAACAACAAATCTCCGCACTACACCCCCCATCATCGGAGATAGCATACGGATCGTCTAAAGACAACGTTTGTTCTTTACTGCCTGAAACCGGTGATAGCGGATGATGCGCCCTTTGGATCTCCATAATTCTTCGAAATAAGAAGTCCCGTATGAAGATTCGTCACTCACAAAAAATGGATTGGGATAAAGCGAGGTAAACCCTCCCTGCTGATGAAGCACATCTATTGTCCATTCAGAATAATGTGCATCATCGGTTACGAACGTCAACACCTGACCATCCTTGAGGATACGCTGCAATTCCCCAACAAAGTCCTGCTGTATCAGTCGCTTTTTAGCATGCCGTGTTTTCGGCCATGGATCAGGGAAGTTAATATAAATATCCTGAATCGAATCATCTGGGAAAAAGAGTTTTGTCGACTTGCAGGCCTCACCGCAAATCACAATTAAGTTCTTCATCGAGTGATTTTTTATCTTAGACCAGATTTTTCTCACGCGATCGAACTTTCGCTCTACTGCGACCCAATTCACGTCGGGATTTTCCAGCGCTTTTTTGAAGATCCAAGCTCCGTTGCCGCTGCAATATTCAATCACAACAGGATGATCGTTGCCGAACAACTGAGCACTGTTCCAGCCGGGAAAGACAAACTGGTCGTCAACGAATCTTGTCGGAATATACCATACGCTATCACTAATCATGATGCGTTGGTCTGCCCGCAAGCAGGGGGGGGTAAGGTCTGCCGGTTTCATTGGTCTCTTTTTTTTTCAACTATTCTACCATGCAAAGGCAATTATCCAGTAGAATTATCTTGTTCAGATTGATTAAGACGTATACAGTTTACACTTATACCGAACGTAATTCAAAATTTAGCACTTCTAGCTGCGTGAAAATCCCCGCGGACCGACGATCGCAAGTTGCTCAGTATTAATCAATACGAACCAACTTGCGATCTTCGATCCGCGGGGTTTTGGCGCGTTAGAAGTGCCAACTTTTGAATCACGTTTGGTATTTTAACGATTAGGACGAGTATGATCAGCAGAAATGAACCATGTTGGTGCGGCAGCGGAAAGAAGTGGAAACATTGCCACTTTCCTAAGGAAGGGACGATACATGTTCCTTCAACTGAAGACATTAAATCACAGTACTTTCGAAAATACCACATCCGACTGAAAACGGAAGAGGAAATCGAAGGCATCAGACGCGCCTGCAAACTGACATCCGAAATTCTCGATAAAACATGCGCCATGGCTAAAGAAGGGGTGACAACGCAGGAACTGAATGACTATGCTCATCAACTCCACCTAGAAGCCGGCGCCACCCCAGCACCATTCCACTACGGCGAACCCCCATTCCCTAAAAGCATCTGCACATCCATCAATGAAGTCATCTGCCATGGAATCCCCGGCCCTACTACATTGAGCGAAGGAGACATCGTCAATATTGACCTCTCATGCCTCCTTAATGGGTACTACGGTGACTGCAGTCGTATGGTGACCATTGGAACTGTTAGCCCCGAAAGGCAACTGGTCGTCGATGTCTCCTACGAATGCCTCATGAAAGCGATAGAGAAATTAAAGCCAGGAGTCCCTCTTTCAATCATCGGGGAAACCATCGAATCACATGCCGATAAACGAGGATGCTCAGTGGTCTATCAATTTGTCGCCCACGGAGTCGGCATAGAATTTCATGAAGGACCTCAAATCCCGCATCATCGCAATTCCAATAACATCATCCTTGTTCCGGGTATGACGTTCACCATCGAACCGATGATTAATGCGGGCGTCGCCGATGCGGTCATCGACCGGCAAGACAAATGGACAGCCCGAACTCGTGATGGCAAGGCCAGCGGGCAATGGGAGCATACAGTGCTTATCACCGATACTGGTCATGAAATTTTGACGACGTGGAAGCGATAAGCTTATTACACTAAGCGTGTTTTTCGCATGTCATGAGAGAATCGATGACTTCATGAAGACGGGAAATCTCCGCTATGTGTTCTGCTTCTGCAGACTCGAGTTCATTTTCAGCCTCTTCAAGAAGTTTCTGTAGGGAAATATGAACTTCTCTTCCATCGCTGATAGTAGACTCTTCAATTTCTTTCTGTAATGCGGCCAGCATTTCCTGCGTGGTGAACAGTTCGCGCCGTGTTGCTGTCAACACCTCTGTTTTCTGAGCAAATTGTTGGCGTAACTGCAGGTATAGCCCTTCCAATCGACGAATTTCTCGATCTTTAATTTCTTCAGTCTGTTTAGAAACCTCTGCATTAATTTGTTCACGTAACTGCTGTAGTTGTTGAACCAGAGAAACTTTTTCAGAAAGCAACGCGTTGCCGCTTTCGTTTACAAGAAATTCCCTTGCTGCTGCGGCTTGCAAGGCCGCCTGATAGTGAAGATTGTCTGATTTGGTTGCCTCTAGAGTCCTATTCAGTTGTTCTATTTCTGTTTCAGCAGTGTGTTGTGCAGACTGGTGCTGATGAACTTCTGCTTTGGTTGCCTCTAAAGTCTTATGCAGCTGTTCTATTTCTCTTTCAGCGGTAAGTTGAGCAGACTGGTGCAGATGAACTTCTGATTTGGTAGCCTCTAGGGTCTTATGCAGTTGTTCTATTTCCGTTTCAGCAGTGTGTTGTGCAGACTGGTGCAGATGAACTTCTGCTTTGGTTGCCTCTAAAGTCTTATGCAGCTGTTCAATTTCTATTTCCGCGGTGTGTTGTGCAGACTGGTGCAGATGAACTTCTGATTTGGTAGCCTCTAGAGTCTTATGCAGCTGTTCAATTTCTATTTCAGCAGTCTTTAGAGCCACCTGGTGATGATAGACTTCAGTTTTGGCCGCCTCCAGCCCTCGATGTAATTGCCCTATTTCTGTTTCAGCTGCCTGAAGCGCTTTTTGATACTGATCAACCTCTGTTTGTGCTATGTGCAGAGAGTCTTGCACTTGAAGCATTTCGGCAAGCGCAGCTTCGCGTCGCACGCCGCCATCTGTTTCATGAGCAAAACGCTCTTGCAGCACTTCCAAAGAAACGGTCAATGCCGCATGCTGTTGTCTGGCGAGGTAGAGCTCCTGGAGGATTTTTTCCTGATGTGCGTATCCAGCATTCAGCTCATCGCGAGCCAGCTTAGCCAAACGTTCGCTAGATGCTATTTGGTTTTCTTTTACTGCGAGATTCTGCTCTAACGTTGCCAGATTTTTCCCTAGCGATTCAATATCCAGTAGCAACCCTCTTTGCTCATCCAATGATCTGTCACGGGCGCACTGGAACTGTTCGTTAAGATGCGAGATAGTCTGTCGATGATCCTGTGCATTTTTGCACAACTGCTCCCATCTGATAGAAAACTCTTCAAAACACAAAACAGTCACAACAAAAATTGACACAATGCATAAAGAAAGAGCTGTCGTCCACATCCACAGAGAATACGGCTGTTGATAAAGATAATAAGATGAAACCACCGCCAAACAAACGGATGAGACGGCGACCCCGCGCCACTTCCACAGGTAACACAAGAGAATTCCACCAAGCGTCATGAGAGGCAATCCCAATGACCCTGATCCTGTACGAAACAATACAACAATCAACATACAGAAGGCTAATAACGGCCCTACAATAGGCCACAATTGATTCTCATCCCTTTTTCGACTACCTATCCCACTCATTACCCACACCCTTTCCATCTAAAATATTACTCTAAGCAGCTTATCTTATCTTTACGCAACATCGGTCTATCGATGCCTTCTTCACTAATATGAAACTGGGCCCCTTGAAGAATGTATGCAGCAAGAGTCGCATCGCCCTCATAACTCATCTCTACCTGCATTTTCCCATCATCAGACGGCTCATCACAGGTAATTAAAACATAACAAGCGTGCCTTTTAGCAAGCTCCATCTTCACACATTTTCCACTGCCACGCTTCATCGGATCTCCCCTACACCATTCACAGACGTATGTCAAGGCATTTTTCAGTACGATTCACACTGCAAGCCACATTAATACATCTACGCTTTTATTACCAAGATAAAATCAAACTAAGCTGTTTAAAAATAAAAGGATAACCCAGATAGAGCTAACTTTTGGTCAGAGTCATAGCATTTTAAAGGAGCGAAAACGCGAAGCATTTACAGCGGGCGCGCGCTAAATCTAATATAGAGGAAGGTCCAAAATCGTACATGTTCACGCAATGGTGTCAACTTAAGGACACACTACCATTAAACGAGAGTTCGGCTAAACTTTGGAGTGCGGGGACTTGTCACCGCTTTGGATTACATCGACTTGTCGATGTCTTATGTCAAGATTATTCTTAAGTTGACACCATTGCGTAAACATGTACCCAAAATTTCGTTTATAAAAATAACAATTGTCATTGACACCACAATTGCTTAAACTCAAGATATACCGGACGTCTTTCAAAACTTGGCATTTGGCGCGATCCAAATGCCAAGTTTTGAAAGACGCTCGGTATAAATCAATAACCAGGACGCATAAACTATGCACAACCCATCATTCACCAAGATTTTAGACTGGATCGACTCCCAGCAACACCCTATGGTTACCTTGCTTCGGTCATGGGCAGCCATTAATTCGGCATCGGAAAACCTCCCTGGATTAGCGCGCATGATTGCCGCACTGGAGATGCAGTTTTCTTCATTGCAGGGAGAGATGTCGCGGATTGACCTGCCTCCCAGAACAGCAATTGCCATCGACGGGAGCCACGTCACTTTTCCACATGGCCAGGCGCTGCGCATCAAAAAACGTCCCGAGGCGCCGGTTCAAGTATTTCTGGGAGGGCACATGGATACCGTATACGCCCCCTCGCACCCTTTTCAATCAGTCGATGATCTTGATGCCAATACTCTTCGCGGCCCCGGCGTCGCCGACATGAAAGGCGGCCTTATTGTCATGCTGACAGCACTTAAAGCTTTCGAACAACATCCTGAAGCAAAAAAAGTTGGGTGGGAGATTCTCATTAATCCGGACGAGGAAATTGGCTCCGTAGGCTCTGAAAAACTCTTCGTCGAAGCAGCTAAAAGAAATGACCTGGGCCTCATCTTCGAACCCTCATTCTCTGATGGAGCCCTTGTCAGTGATCGCAAAGGATCAGCAAATTTTAGTGTTGTTGCCACAGGTCGTGCGGCCCATGCCGGAAGGGATTTTGATCGGGGGCGAAATGCCATCGCGGCCATCGCCGACTTTGTTGTTAAAGCCAGCGCACTTTGCGACTCGATTAAGGGGATCTCTGTCAATGTCGGACAAATATTGGGAGGGGGGCCAGTCAACATCGTCCCGGATTTTGCCCTGTGCCGGCTTAATATGAGAGCCAATAGGATTGAAGATTTCGAGGAGATGCAAGTGGCCCTGCACCGATTGACGACACAGTCGCCCGAGGGAACGACGTTGACATTGCATACCCATCAAAAACGGGGACCTAAACCCTTTAACATCAAATGTCAGGAATTGTTTGACCGGATCAATCATTGTGCAGGTGAGGAGGGGTATTCACTGGCAACACGCCCCAGTGGAGGCGTCTGTGACGGCAATATTTTGAGTGAAGCTGGACTTCCTGTCATTGATTCTCTTGGGGTCATTGGAGGCAACCTGCACACCCCCGATGAATACATGCTCATCGATAGCCTGGTACAGCGCAGTCGTCTCACAGCACGATTTCTAATGACCCTGAAATAAAACGATTGCCATTGGCGTAGTAATCGCTTACATTCAAAATAGCGAGTTTTGCAACCCCCTTAAAGGTTTTACCAGATGACGACGCATTCACGATACCCACTATCTGACGAGCTAGTAGCCTCGCACCTGATGCATGACAAACGTGTTGTCGAGGCCAAACGTCTGTTGCAGGAGGCTGTTGCCGACCACAAAAAGCAACTGACAGGGATTCGCCCCCCCTGCCCCGGGCTGACACAAACATACGAATCGATGCTGGCAGATATGGCTGCCTATCGTGCAGGAAAGTTATGGTTTCCTTACCTGGGAAGCGGCATCGGCAATGGACCTTTAGTCGAGCTAGCAGATGGCAGCGTTAAATACGATCTTATCTGCGGCATTGGCCCCCACTTTTTGGGACATAACCACCCCAGCCTGCTCGACTCTTCTATCGACGCTGCATTGAGCAATACCATCATGCAGGGAAATTTGCAGCAAAACGTAGATTCCCTTGAATTGGCAGCTCAACTGGTGAAAGCCTCAGGACTTGCCCACTGTTTTTTGACCACATCCGGCGCGATGGCCAATGAAAATGCACTGAAAATAGCCCTGCAGAAACATTATCCAGCCAGCAGAATTTTGGCTTTTGATCACTGCTTTGCAGGACGTTCGATCACCTCTTCACAGATTACCGACAAACCTGGATTTCGTGAAGGACTCCCCACAAATATTTTTGTCGACTATGTTCCTTTTTTTGATCCCGATCGACCTGAAGAGAGCACTGCACACGCCCTTGAAGCTGTGAGGAAATATATTGCACGCTATCCCAAACAGCACGCCGTCATGGTCTTTGAGCTCATCCAGGGGGAAGGAGGTTTCCATACCGCAACCCAACATTTCTTTACTGCGATCATGTCTTTGCTTAAAGAGAACAAAATTGCTATCTTTGCCGATGAAGTCCAGTCCTTTGGCCGTACACCGGAATTGTTTGCATTCCAGTATTTACATTTACAGCAGTTTATCGACATTGCAAGTATCGGCAAAATGTCGCAAGTCTGCGCAACCTTCTTTACGGAAGAGTACACACCGAAGCCCGGACTGCTCAGCCAGACCTTTACAGGAAGCACGTCTGCGATCAAAGCTTCCCTTGTCATTTTGAACGAACTTCTTCACGGAGGATACTTCGGTCCCAAGGGAAAGATCCAACAGATGCATACCTACTTCGTAGAAAAATTAAAGCAGATCGCACAACAGGATCCATACCTTCTCCGCGGCCCTTTTGGACTGGGAGCAATGATTGCCTTTACTCCATATGATGGCGATTCCAAACAAGTCAACGAGTTTGTCCACCGTCTATTTCACGCGGGCGTCATGAGTTTTGTCGCCGGCAGCCATCCGACGCGCGTCCGCTTTTTAATCCCGGTAGGAGGAATGACCCTGCGTGATATTGACCAGGTTATCGCCATTATCAGCCACACACTACAACACCTATAGCCTATGATTATTGTACGCCCTATTACCCAAGCCGATGCCGAAACGTTCATCTACATTGCCTTCAATGCCGGAGTCGGGATGACGAGCATGCCGAAGAATCGGGATATCCTTATCGAGCGTATTCATTTATCCATGCAATCTTTTACTAAAAAAACGACATCTCCAGGAGACGAATTCTATCTTTTCGTTCTTGAAGATCTGGAAACCGGTACCATCGGTGGAACCTGCGGCATGATAGCACAAACAGCGAGGAACTCCCCCCTGTTTTTCTATCGCATCGAACACCGTGAAAAACACCAAAACGTCCTTCATCAATTCAAGCGAGTTCCCACTTTGCGCGCTGTGAAATATCAGCCCCATTGGTCAGAAATCTGTTCACTCTACATTTCACCTGAATTTCGCCATCGGGGCGTCGGCAGGTTGCTATCGCTTAACCGCTTTCTTTTTATGGCTGAACATCCACATCGTTTTACTAAAAAAATCTTTGCTGAAATGCGTGGAATGTTCGATGACACACACACCTCCCCTTTTTGGGAAGGCATTGGCCGTCATTTTATGGACACTGATTTAAACACCTTCACACATATGCGGGATGCAGGTATTGTCGACCTCACACAAATTCTTCCAACCCACCCAATTTATATCGAAATGCTTCCTGAAAATGTTCAGGAAGCCTTAGGCAAGGTACATCCCGAGTCACAACCTGCTTTAAATATGCTTCTTCAGGAAGGTTTTTACCCCTCATCAGAATGCGATATATGCGATGGAGGCCCAAAAATTGAAGCCGAACTAAGAGGGATACGCAGTTTTAAAGAGAGCATAGTTGGCCCCATTGCCGAGATCCTCTCAGAAGAACCCGCCTGCCTTCAGTGCATCCTCAGCAATCGGATGCTGGACTACCGCGCATGCCTTGCCCCTGTTGAAACGACACTCCAAGGTGGAGTCGTCATCTCATCGCGCACGGCTGAAGCATTGCGTGTTAAAGTTGGAGATAGAATTAGATATGTCACCCAAAAAGCGGAGGTGCTCCCATGACGACAAAAACAACTCATTTCATTGGTGGAAAGTGGATTTCAGGCACGGGACCTCTTTTCCAATCGATTAATCCCGCAACCGAAGAGGTTGTCTGGGAAGGAAATGAAGCAGACGAACTTGAGGTCGATGAAGCCGTCAAAGCAGCACGAAGGGCTTTTACCGACTGGAGCCAACAAGAGGTGGAATCGCGTATACACCATCTAAAAACCTTTCGCGATATCCTCACGAAAGAAAAAGCGACCCTTGCAGACACCATTTCAAAAGAGAATGGTAAAACCTTATGGGAATCGGTGATCGAAGTCACCAGTATGATTGGTAAAGTGGACATCTCAATTGATGCCTATCATATTCGATGTCCTGACGTTCACAAAGCACAACCTTCTGGAATGCTAACAACTAAACACCGTCCCCACGGTGTCATCAGTGTATTGTCTCCTTTTAATTTTCCAGGCCATATGCCTAACAGCCACATCATTCCAGCACTATTGGCCGGAAATACTATCGTTTTAAAACCCAGTGAGGTCACACCCCTCACAGCAGAACTCACAGTCAAATACTGGGAAGAATCCGGACTTCCTCAAGGCGTCATCAATCTTGTACAGGGCGGAAGGGCCACGGGTGTTGCTCTCTCGCAACATCCTGATATTGACGGATTGCTTTTCACCGGAAGTTGGGCAACAGGAAGTCAGCTGGCGGAACTCATGGGCAAAACACCAAATAAAATTCTGGCGCTAGAAATGGGGGGCAACAATGCCCTGGTCATCGGGCGCATCTCAGACCTCAAAACTGCGGCTTATCTGACTATTCAATCAGCCTTTTTAAGCGCCGGCCAACGGTGCACGTGCGCCCGTCGTCTGATTGTTCCAGAAGGCCCCCAGGGGGACCGCTTTCTGCAAACACTTGTCGCGATGACCAAGACACTTAAAATTGGTCCCTATACCGATAAACCCGAACCCTTCATGGGCCCTGTAATCAACAAACAAACAGCCTCCCGCCTCCTCGCAGCACAGAAAGAACTTATATCCCTTGGAGGAATCCCCATCCTTCCACTCTTTCAGCTAGATCAGGGCCCAGCTTTCCTGTCCCCGGGAATTATCGATATGACACAAGTCTCTGGCCGCCCCGATGAAGAACTCTTTGGACCTTTCCTGCAACTCATCCGGGTAAAAGATTTTAAGGAAGCCATAGAGGAAGCCAATCGGACACGATATGGCCTTACTGCAGGATTGCTAAGCGACAGCAAGGAAGAGTTTGATGAGTTCTACAAGGCATCTACAACAGGGCTTTTTACGTGGAACACACAAATGACGGGAGGGAGCAGCGCCGCGCCGTTCGGAGGAATCGGCCGCAGCGGAAATAATCGCCCCAGTGGTTACTACGCAGCGGATTACTGTGCCTATCCCTTTGTTTCGCTTGAGTCTCCAAAAATGTTAATGCCCACAACACCAGTTCCAGGGGTCACAAATGGATAATTCCTATGAAATCAATTTTGATGGCATTGTCGGCCCTACACATAACTACGGAGGACTTTCTTACGGAAACGTAGCCTCTTTATCCAATCGGAATGCAGTGTCAAATCCACGTGAGGCAGCACTTCAGGGGTTAGATAAAATGAAATTCCTTGCGGACAAAGGGGTGAAGCAAGCCGTGCTGCCACCACAAGAGAGGCCCCATCTTCCGACGTTGCGCGCCCTAGGATTTTCCGGAACTGACCATGCCATTATCACTAAAGCATATGAGGCAAATCATGAACTGCTGGCTGCTGTGACATCTGCGGCGTCTATGTGGACCGCCAATGCAGCGACCGTCTGTCCATCGGCTGACAGCATGGATCACAAAGTGCATTTTACACCGGCAAACCTCTCAAGCAAATTTCACCGTTCCATCGAGCCTTCGACAACAAGCCAGATCCTCCGGAAAATTTTTGCAGACCCCGAGTTTTTTACCCATCATTCACCTTTACCAACAGGGGATTATGTGGCCGATGAAGGTGCGGCAAACCATACCCGTTTTTGCCGCAGCCACGGCGGCCCTGGAGTTCAGCTTTTTGTTTATGGCAGGGATTCTTCAGGTGCTGTCAGCCAGATGCCCAAGCTCTTTCCAGCTAGGCAAACAGTAGAAGCCTCCCATGCTATTGCCCGATTGCACGGCATCCAACCTGGGCAAACAATTTTTGCCCAACAAAATCCCGAAGCTATTGATGCCGGCGTCTTTCATAATGATGTCATTTCGGTAGGTAATGAGAACTTATTTTTGTATCATGAAAAAGCTTTCCTCAACGCATCTAATGTAATTAAGACAATTCAGGACAAAGTCCAAAAATGTTGTGATACGCAAATGATATTTCTGGAAATTAAAGAAAAAGACATCCCCCTTTCCGATGCTGTTTCAAGCTATCTCTTTAATTCGCAAATTATTACCCTTCCCCATAATAACGTGATCCTCATTGCCCCAATTGAATGTCAGGAAAACCCTCGAATCCACGCCTGTCTGGACTCTATTGTCCGTTCACCAATGAACCCAATCAGCGAGGTCTGTACACTCAATCTGCGACAAAGCATGCGTAATGGCGGCGGACCTGCCTGTCTGCGGCTCCGCGTTGTTTTAACCCCGCAGGAATTGGCTGCGGTGAATCCCAATGTCATGTTGAATGACACACTTTACAACACATTAAAAAAGTGGATTAACAAGTATTATCGTGACAGACTGGAGCCTAAGGATATTGCCGACCCCAAATTATCGGATGAAGGGCACCTAGCGTTGGATGAGTTAACCCAGATATTGAACCTTGGAAGCCTCTATAATTTCCAGAAAAAACCATGAAAGATTTTTTTGAGCATCTTCGAAAGCATGTCAGAGGCGATATCAGGGATGATAAGTTAACGCGCCACATCTATAGCATCGATGCATCCATCTATGAAGTGGAACCCCTTGGCGTCGTCCAGCCTTTGGATCATGACGATCTTATCCGCACGCTTACTATTGCTGCCGACTATAACGTCCCTGTAACTGCCCGCGGGGGTGCCACTGGCATTACTGGTAGCTGCCTTGGTAAGGGCCTGATCATCGACGCTTCAAGATATCTCAACAAAATCATCGAAATCAATATCGAAAAAGAATACGCCATCGTTGAACCAGGCGTCGTTCAAGATCGTCTGAATGAGGTTTTATCCCCTTATGGCTACCGTCTGGGACCTGACACTTCAACCGGAAATCGTGCAACACTGGGTGGGATGCTGGCCAATAATTCCGCCGGAGCCCGATCGCTCTATTATGGAAGGATGGTTGATCACGTCATCGAAGTGGATCTTGCTCTGGCAGGCGGCGGAGAATTAAAATGTTATCCGCTCAGCGAAGGGGAATGGGAGCAAAAATCCACACAAAGTGATCAGGAAGGCACTATTTACCGGGAGATCCATCGCATACTGAAGACATATGGGGCTGCCATTGACAAACACTTTCCACATATTCCACGACATGTTTCAGGTTATAACCTCGACTTACTGAAAGAGAATATATCTTCTAACCTAGAAACGGCAGTTTCTAGGTTCAATTTGAGCACACTGATTGCCGGCTCGGAAGGAACTCTGGGCATCGCAACAAAAATAAAAGTCAGGATAGCTAAAAAGCCCATACATACCGGTTTGTGCATCCTTAACATTAGCGATATGATAGCATCATTAGTTGCTGTCGAATCCATGTTATCCCATCAACCGCTTTCCCTTGAAATGATCGACGACAAAATTTTAAACGCCGCGCGCGGTTCCCCTGCAGTGCGCCACAAACTCCAATGGGTGCAAAACGATCCCCAAGCCGTCTTCATTGCAGAGTTCCAAGGCGCCACCCCGGGCGAAGTCGCCATCAAACTTAATGATTTTGCTGTAGAAATGAAGTCCCTTGGCATTGGTTATGCCACAAGCATCCTCACTGACCCGCAAGAAATGAGTCATGTGTGGGATGTGCGCAAGGCAGGTCTTGGCCTTCTTTTATCAAAGCGCAGCTATTCCCGCGCCATCGCCTTCATTGAAGACATCTCCATCGCCCCGCAACATCTTGCGTCCTTCATGGGGGAATTCCGTTCCTATATCAAAAGCATCGGAAAAGATGCCGGAATCTATGGTCACATTGGCTCAGGATGCATGCACATCCGCCCCTACATCGACCTGCGTCAAAAAGAAGAAATCGTTCTCATGAAATCCATGATGGATCATGTTTCAAGCATGGTCTTGGCTCACGGCGGAGCGATGAGCGGGGAACATGGCGACGGCCTTGTGCGTTCCTGGCTTAACGAAAAGATGTTTGGAAGCGAGGTGTATCGCGCCTTCTGCGACGTCAAAACTGCATTCGATCCTCGCAACCTCATGAATCCCGGAAAAATCGTTCACGCACCTCCCCTCACGCAAGATCTCAAACTCAGTCCGCAGAGCCAAAATATTTCAATTCCAACATTTTTAGATTTTACTAAAGAAGGTGGGTTTGAACTTGCAGCCGACCTGTGCAATGGAAACGGCCAGTGCCGCAAAATGGAAACGGTGATGTGCCCATCCTTTCAAGCATCCGGCGACGAGTATCATACAACGCGTGCACGGGCGCAATCATTGCGGGGAATCATCCATGGAAAACTCCCCTTGGATGAACTGACCGGGAAAGCATTATATGATGTGATGGACCTATGCATCGAATGCAAAGGGTGTCAACGGGAATGCCCCTCACAAGTTGATATGGCCAAGATGAAATCAGAGCTTCTGTATAAATATCAGGAAAAACACGGATATTCTCTTCGAAACCGTATCTTCGGCCATATTCATCACCTGGATAAACTGGCCTCGCCCTTTGCCTTGATGTTTAATACATTATCCTCTCTTTCCCTCTCCAAATCACTTCTTGGATGGGTAGGCATCACACCAGAGCGCCCCCTGCCTGCGCTGGCACGCAAAAGATTTTCGTCGTGGTTTAAGTCCCAGAAACAGAAAAAAGAAATAAAAAGCGTCGTCCTATTTGATGATACCTATACAGAATTTCATGAACCGGAAATTGGAAAAGCAGCCTACAAAGTATTAACAGCTTTAGGTTATGAAGTAGTTCTGGTCAATGGCCATTGCTGCGGACGCCCGCTGATCTCCAAAGGACTTCTAAAGCAGGCAAAAGCTCATGCTGAAACACTTTTGGAGATTTTTTCTACACATGTCAACCACGGATCTCAAATCATCGCCCTGGAACCCAGCTGTCTTTCGGCATTTCGGGATGACTACTACGGATTGCTGGGGAAAAGTGACCTTTTAGATGCTCTGTCAACACACTGCTTGAGTTTTGAAGAATTTTTGCAACAACACATCAAGGACGGAAGCCTCCCCATCAAATTTTCAGATCGCAAGCAGGATGTTTGGGTCCACACTCATTGCCATCAAAAAGCACTTGCAGGATCAGCCCCAACGCTAGACGTCTTACGCGCCATCTCTGGATTCACAGTACATGAAATTGAATCGGGTTGCTGTGGGATGGCGGGCTCCTTTGGTTATGAAAAAGAGCATTATACTTTCTCCATGAAAATCGGAGAGTTACGTTTACTTCCGGCAGTGCGCAAAACTCAGGATACAGCGATCATTGTCGCCAGTGGGTTCTCATGCCGCAGCCAGATTACCCACGCCACCAGCCGTTACCCCCTACATCTTGCACAAGCTATTGCATCACATATGAATGAAAATAATGAGAATAATGAAAATAATGAGCATAATGAGAATGAATAAAACCAAATATAGTCTGTCCCCTTCCGACCGAAAAGATATGAATTTTTCCATGAGGATTTCCTTTCTCATCGGCCTGGTGATGCTTGCCCTCAAATCGTATGCCTACTTTATTACAGGTTCTACAGCAATTATGTCCGATGCCGCGGAATCAATCATCCACGTATTTGCTGTAGGATTTGCTACGTATAGCATGAGGGTAAGTCTTAAACCGGCCGACTCCAATCATTTGTACGGACACGAAAAAGTTGGTTTTTTTTCTGCGGGGATTGAAGGCGGCCTAATCATTATTGCGGCTTTGTATATCTATTTTGAGTCTGTATACAGACTAATCTATGGAGCGGAATTACAGAATATTGGCGCAGGATTGATCTTCATTCTTGCCGCCATTACCATCAATTTTATCCTTGGTTATTTCCTCCTCAGTAAAGGAAAGAAGTACAAATCAATTATCCTAGAAGCCAATGGGAAACATATTTTAGCAGACTGTTTAACAAGCATTGGCGTCATCGTCGCATTGGCATTGGCAAAAATAACAAATATCTCTCAATTCGACCCCATTGTCGCAATTCTGGCAGCCACAAATATTTTATGGACTGGAGCCAAACTCTTGAAGCAAAGCATTTGCGGCCTTATGGATCAAACCGATCTCGCAGTGCATGATAAAATTTTCTCTATTCTCAACAGGGAAACCTCGCAACGAAACATGGAGTTCCATCATCTGCGCCACAGGATGTCAGGATACAAAATATTCATCGAATTCCATTTGCTTTTCGACAGCGACATCAAATTGGAGAGAGCCCATGAAATCGCGAGTGAAATAGAAGGAGCACTACAGGACTCCCTGGATATGCACGCAGAAATTTCAAGCCATCTCGAAACAAAAATGCACCACGATGCCATCCACGAGAAGTTTGGACTGCCTATCTAAAGTTCTTGAAAGGAATTGGTGACGCGGCTTTGTGTCGTCCCTCCGGGACTCGATCTTTTGTTTGGATGGTTCCCAGGCTTCACTCGCTCCTCCGGAGCATCGTTTCAGCCTGGGCTAAAAACTATCAACCCTTCGGGTTTAATGTGATCATTAAATCGCGATACTGTAAAACATCTTCGAACTGTATACAGTGCATTTAGTTCGAACAAAACCCGAAGGGTTGAAAGGTGTTTTCTGGAATCACGATTTAATGATCACGTTAA
>JBAWVE010000021.1:0-17610 GCA_037147435.1 Parachlamydiaceae bacterium | reverse complement strand
GCTTGTTGAAGACAGATCTTGACCTTACAGAAAAATCTTCGCGTTTTTCTTCGCTGGCTTCGCGTCCTTCGCGTTCAAAAATCAAGTAACTTAATATTCACAAAAAGAGGCTGTTAAAGAGTAATGAAACTTGGATGTTTTTGTGTGTACCCCATGTTTCATTAGTGGACAAAAAAATGCACCTTAGAAAGTGTTTTGTTGTTTTTGACGGTGAAGTTTTTAGGTGGACGCTGATAATGAGAATGTTAAAAAAACGTGACAATAAAACATTGAGGACGTTCAAGCCTCCGGGTTTAATCTTCACGTTAAACCCGGAGAGTTGACAGATTTCAGCCCAGGTTGAGACGCTGTCCCGAAGGGACGAGTGAAGCCTGAGTTAAAGCCTCCTTAAAATCTGAGCCCCTGGAGAGGCGACACAAAGTCAAAAGGATTTACCACCCGGGTTTGAGAGAAACACTTTGGACAACCTCTTCTTTAAAAAAAGACTGAAGGGTTCCTTTGATAATAACGTGGACCTTGCATGAAAATAACCCGTCGGTCATGATGATTTCATGGCAGACGTACTCCTTATTCAACGCCTGACGGCATCACCGGCAGGCACTCAATGGCAAAAAATCGGCATTTCATCTCACCATGGCATCGCCTTACCCCTATTTTCACTCCACTCGCGCCACTCCTGCGGTATCGGGGAATTTCCTGACCTGATTCCCCTAATTGATTGGTGCCATAGCCTCGGCTTCGATCTCATCCAACTACTTCCCCTGAACGACTCAGAACCCGACACAAGTCCCTATTGCGCTTTGTCGGCGTATGCTTTGAATCCCCTTCTGATCGGGATCAGCAGTTTGCCTCACGCGCAGGAAGACAAAGTGTTACAGCAACAGATCACCGATCTGCAGCTCCTAACGAATAAAACGCAGCGGATCAACTACCCACACGTGCAGGAGAAAAAAGGGGCTTTTTTCCGTGAATACTACAGACTCCACGGAGGCACGATTACCGCACAAGAGGAATACAGAAAATTTAAGGAAAAAAATTGCTTTTGGTTGAATGACTATGCTCTTTTCAAGGCATTGAAGATCCGCTTTCAGTGGCAACCCTGGGAAACATGGCCCTCCCCTTTCAGAGACCCTGCACCCTCTTTCTACATCTCGCCTCCACAAGAACTCGCTACTGAAGCCGACTTCCATATTTTCCTGCAATACCTCTGCTTCTCCCAATTTGCCGCCGTCAAAAAACATTCAGAGAACACTGGAGTGTTCATCAAAGGGGATATTCCCATTCTCATCAACCGGGAAAGTGCCGATGTGTGGTGCCACCGAAACCTCTTCATCCTGGACCTAGCCGCCGGGGCCCCACCGGATATGTACGCAAAAGAGGGGCAAAAATGGGGATTCCCTCTCTATAATTGGGAGGCAATCGCCTCACAGGGCTACCGTTGGTGGATAGAACGCCTTGCCGTTGCCACACAGCTATACCACCTATACAGAATCGATCACATCGTCGGTTTTTTCCGCATCTGGGGTATTCCGCTTTCCCTCTCTGCTAAGGAAGGACATTTCGTTCCTGAAGACCAAAACACATGGATCCACCACGGGGAAGTGATCATGCGCGCGATGTTGGCCAATAGCTCGATGCTGCCGATCGGTGAAGACCTCGGCACAGTCCCTCCTGAAGTCAGGAATTGCCTTAAAAATCTGGGGATTTGCGGGACAAAAGTCATGCGGTGGGAAAGGCGTTGGAATGAGGACGGAGGATTCATTGATCCGAGAGACTACCCTCCAGAGAGCATGACGACGGTCTCAACCCATGATTCCGAGACAGTAGAGCTGTGGTGGAAGAATCAGCCAGAGGAAGCCAAACAGTATGCAGATTCCCAGGGATGGACGTACACACCACAGCTATCCCAACGACAGCGATTTGCCATTCTAAGGGCCAGCAACCAATCAAGCAGTCTCTTCCATATCAACCTACTGCAGGAATACCTAGCCCTCATCCCCCATATGGTATGGCCTGATCCTGTGGATGAAAGAATCAATATTCCAGGGCTTATCTCTGACATCAACTGGAGCTACCGATTCCGTCCTTCCATCGAAGAAATTACCTCGAGCAATACCCTACGACAGATTGTATCCCTTTGCGTCTCAGCAGCCCCCGTCAAATGAATTATCTCTCTAACTAACCAATTGAACGCGAAGATTTTGCCATTATGAAATATCTTCGCGTAATCTTCGCTTACTTCGCGACCTTCGCGTTCAAATATTCAGAGCAGCGTTTCTTTTCACGAGAACTGCTGAGCCACCGTTTGCGTCTTTGCGTTAAATTTCGTATGAATGGTACAATATGACTCATGAACGAGACACGCATCCTAAAGCTTCCCTTGACCGTCTTCACCTTCACTGTATTTGTCTTCGCCATCGCTTTTTCGCTGAGCGCGCAGGATATCTCCCCGGCAAAATTAAGGACCTTGTACAACAGCCTGGATCCCAAGTCTATAGCGCAGCATCTTGCCTTCTATGACCTCTATTCAGACACCCCTGAAGGACAACAAACACTGCAAGATGCCTACAGTCTGCTCTCTGGAGGCGCGCAAATTAACGCGCAGCCATCGATGCTGCCCACCACATTATTAACCTCCATCCAGGCTATCGTCGGCCTTGTCAATAAGCTCCCGGGCGATGAGGAGGCCGACCTCAACGCCACGGAATTGTGGCAAATCGAGCAGCTTGCCGGTCGTCTACCAAACCGGCGTCTTGCCGGATTCCGTGCCACAAGCGAAGCGCAAGTCATGGCACTCCCCCCTGATCAGATCGACCTCGCACGCGGGATCCTGTTATCTCAGCTTGGCAGCAATGAGACTGCATTCCGCAAGATACGCAACTACGAAGCTGCCATCGACCTCATGGCCCTGCAAATCTTGACAAGAGTCGGTTTAAACGATAGCCCCAAAACAAAAATCAGGGCAATCAATCACTATATCTTCGAAGAGATGGGATTCCGCTTCCCTCCCCATTCGACGTTTGCCAAAGATGTCGATCTATACACTTTTTTACCCTCAGTATTAGACTCCCGGCGCGGAGTCTGCCTTGGGGTCTCGATTCTTTACATTTGTTTGGCGCAGCGTTTGAATCTGGATTTGGAAATTGTCACTCCCCCGGGTCACATTTTTGTCCGATGGCATAAAAACAACCAGGAAATCAATATCGAGACGACAGCACGCGGAGTTAACCTTCCGACGGAGGAGTATCTCGGGGTCGACACGCGCAAACTCGAGCAACGTAATATCAAAGAGACGATCGGGATGGCCCATTTTAACCAGGCATCGGTTTTCTGGGAAAGACAGGAGTACGACAAGGTATTGGCTTCCTATCTCAAGTCACAACCCTACCTTCCAGATGACAAACAGTTGGTCACTCTCATGGGTTATGCGTACATGCTTAACGGAGACGAAGAAGAAGGAAAAAAACTTCTTCACCAAGTTGTTGGTTACCTCCCCGACCACTCCGTCTCAAAAGACACCCTCGCCGAAGATTTTTTCAGTGGTAATGTCGATGTCGAAGGAATCCGCGCTGTATTCATGCGCGTCAACGAAACGCGCGAATCCCTGATCACAAAAAGAACAGCTCTCGAAGATGTCTTGAAAAAATATCCCCGTTTCCGCGAAGGTATCTTCAGTCTTGCAGGAACATGGTTGCAGTTGCACAGGACGGGTGAAGCTCTAGAAGTGTTGGAACAATACCATCATGTCGACCCGACCAATGCGCCTACAGAGTATTATTTGGCTGCCCTTTATGCCGAACGCCTCGACTACAACAAAGCCTGGAAACATTTCCGGATTGCAGAGTCTCTCGTTCACGAACGGCATCATGACCCAAAAGCTCTGCTGGACTTAAAACAGGAATTGGCAGAACGGTGCCCGGAATAATCCCACGACAATCAAACACATGAGAGGAAATTTATGAAAATTTACACAAAAACTGGCGATAAGGGCGAAACTTCTCTATTCACTGGTCAACGGGTTCCAAAAAATGATCCGTTTATTGAAGCACTCGGTGCTGTTGATGAATGCAACTCATTCCTTGGAGCTGCCCTCTCCGCTTTTCCCCAAACCCCCGACATGCATCAGGTGCGCGATCAAATAGAAACCATCCAACACGCCCTCTTCGACGTAGGCGCCGCCATCGCCACACCACGTTCTACAGCGAATAACAGTAAAATAGAAAAAACACGGTTCGATGAAGAAGAGATCAAAATTATCGAATCGTGGATCGATGCCATGGAAAGCAAACTACCGCCGCTGCATGCGTTTATCCTTCCCGGAGGACACTCCTCAGGTGCCTTACTGCACATCGCCAGAAGCGTTTGCCGCCGCGCAGAAAGACGCGTCCTCCCGTTATATCGCAATGCTGATGTCTCTGATACTGTGCTGATCTATTTGAATCGTTTGTCCGACTACCTATTTTCTGTATCCCGCTACGTTAACTTCCTCACCAGCACCCCAGAAACCCAATGGATTCCTCACAAGCATGCCCCGAGTCATTAGGATTAAGGCGTTGTAAGCAAACAAATGATCCACTGGGAACATGTGTTTGCTTACGTTGACTAGCGGACTGAGCGTTTGGCTATTTTTTTCAGGAGATCCTCGGTATTTTGTATTTCCAGCAGGAATTTCTCAAGAATACGCAAAACGAGTTGAGAATTGTTATAAATGCCGCTCGTTGAAAAAGCCAACTCCAATTGGACATCTTCTTCTTTATTGAGCGCGATCAAGGTAAGAGTCACCGGAATCATATCTATTTTATCCGGGATAATCCAGATGACAAATTGTTCGTTGATCAATGTGAGCTTTTCGTCGGCCTCAATGACATGAAAATACCGCGTCAATCCCGATTCACTTTGTCCCCTCTGATGGAAGTGCAGAAGATCCTGACGTTGAAGCAGTTCGAGATCGACATCAACAATGCCATCCGGCAGCCACTTCCCAAGATCGTTAACGTACCGTTTATAACAAGCTTCCAATATCTCTGGATCATTCATAAACAACCCTCTTGAACTGTCATTTTTAACCGGAGTTTTCTAACCCAAGTATCTATGTGCAAGTTTAATGCCAACAGTCTAAGTACTTGTAATTCTTGACTGACAACAGGTGATGATGTACCCTTGTGGATCAAAGAAAAGGTAAAGAGGGAGTTGCAACTCCCTCTAAAAAAAGGGAAATATCCTCTTGTGAACATCATGCGATTCATCCGTAAGGCACTTCTGATTCTTATCCTCCCATTGTTTATTGCCACATGCGGCAGTGCATTTGCCCGATCAGCCAGCATTTCTTCTACAGAAATCACTGCTGCCAAGGGTACACAATGGAGATGCAAACGCTGCGGCGGTTTCAACTATTCAGAAGCTGCCGATTGGGAAGGAAATTACTATTGCGCGAAGTGCGGGGCTATCAAAGGAGATGGGTAAACTCAGGCGTCGTAAGCAAACAATTTTCCACTCCATCCTCCTGTTTCTTCTTTGTGTAGGCTTATCACTAAATGCTTTTGCCGATGACCAAGAAAACTTATTTCGTGATCTTTTAATCGTCGATTACTGGAATAAAAAGATCAACGACCGACTGCCCGTCACATACAACCACTTGCTGCAAGCGGGTTATTTTGCCATGCCCTCAGCGAGGATGGGACCCGATGGGGAAATCGGAATCGGACTCTCTTATGTCGCCCCTTACCACAATTACAATCTTCGCTTCCAGATTTTTGATCGCCTGGAAATCACCGGTAACTACCGTGTATTTTCCGGGGTCAAAGACCCTGTGTTATCCCCCTTGGGATTCGGCGATTTCTCCGACAAAGGAGCCAACTTCAAATTCTCTCTTTTCCTCCCGGAGGATAGCGCTTACCAGCTGCCGGGCCTGGCATTTGGCTTTGAAGATTTTATTGGTACACAGGCATTTCATTCAAAATATGTCGTCTTGACGCAAGTATTTCTCGAACAAAACATGGAAGTTTCCCTTGGGTATGGAATCGAAAGGATCAAGGGTTTTTTCGGAGGGATCAATTTAATGCCCTTCCGTCAGACGAAGTGGACTTACCTCCAGCAACTCAGTTTGACGGCAGAATTCGACTCCACAGCCTATCATCGATCCTCTCGGGAGCCTCACCCCAAAGGACGGGTCAAGAAATCACCAATCAACTGGGGGATGAAATATCGACTATGGGACTGCCTCGACTGTTCCATCAGCTATATGCGCGGCGATAAGCTGGCTTTTTCTGCATCGAGTTATTACAACTTTGGCGAAACGAAAGGATTTCTACCTAAAATCAATAATGCCCTGCCCTACAAAGCACCGATTATTACCGAACCGCTTGGACCCCGCCGTTCAGAGGATGCATTGGTATCCGATTTGGTCTTTGCCTTTCAGGAACAGGGCTTTGATATCTGGGAACTTTGGATCTCCTACAACGAATGCAACAGGAAAGTCCTTCGCATCACGACATTAAATGACACGTATCGACTGGAAAGCGAGGTGCGCTGCCACCTCAACCACCTGTTAGCCGCATTGATCCCCTCAGATATCGGGGAAGTCATCGTCGTGATTGATTCTGAAGGGTTTTCCATTCAGGAATACCACTACAACATGGACTTCGTACGTCTTTATGCGGCCCAGAAAGTGGGTTCGCACGAACTGGCGATTTTAACGCCACTGACAGAAGTGACGTCCCCTGACCCCTATAGTGGCTGTCGACTATTTGGGTGTAAGAGGGAGTGTCTGAATTTTGAGTTAAGTCCGAGAACACATACGCTTTTTGGCAGCTCCAGCGGAAAGTTTAAATATGCCCTGGGAATAAACGCAGCCTTTAACGGCTATTTGTGGAATGAAGTCTATTATAATTTATTGATTGGCTACACTTTTATCTCAAACATTGGAAATGCCAATAATTTTGACCGCCTGAATCCTTCCCAGCTGATTAACGTCCGTTCTGACATCACGCGTTACTATGCGCAGACAGGACTTACACTCGATGAAGCGTATCTGCAGAAAAACTGGAATGTTGGCCGTGGATGGTATACGCGCGTTGCCGGTGGATATTTCGAAGAGGAGTACGGGGGTGGAGCAGCAGAAATCCTTTATTACCCGCTTGATTCGGCCTTTGCCGTCGGCCTGGAAGGATCTATTCTGAAAAAACGACGGTATTCAGGATTAGGATTCACAAACCATATCCGCCAGTTAGATGGCTTTAGACCTACCTACAAGAAGTTTCTGGGATCGCAATACTTTTTGAATGTCTACTACGACCTTGCATGCGCCAATGTGGACTTTAAAGTCTCAGCAGGAAAATTTCTTGCGAATGACTGGGGAGTCCGCAGCGAAATTTCCCGGTATTTTCCCAGTGGATTACGCCTGACTCTATGGTATACCGTAACGAATGGCCATGACAAAATTAACGGTAAAACTTATTATGACAAGGGAGTCTCGTTCTCGATGCCGTTTGATATTTTTTATACGTGCAGCGAGCGTACATACTGGAACTATGGGATGTCAGCATGGCTGCGAGATGTTGGCGTGCAGGCATCCACAGGAATGCAGTTGTACCGACTTATCAACGATCAAAGACAGTAACATTAGGAGGTGCATCATGACACATATTCCCGAAGTGGGAGATAGAATCCCTGACTTTGCCATCAAAGATTATGAAGGAATCGAGCTTGAAAGCGACGATCTCATCGGCAGTCCGTTTATTTTATACTTTTACCCTAAAGATGACACCCCAGGGTGCACCAAAGAGGCATGCTCACTACGAGATGCCATGGATATTTTTGATGATTACGAAACGGCAGTCATCGGAGTCAGCCCCGATAACGCTGCCTCCCATGCTAAATTCATTGAAAAACACCATTTGAATTTTACGCTACTATGCGATGAGAACCTGGCGATGGCAAAGAAATTTGGTGCGATCCAGGAAAACGGAAGCAGCATTTTGCGTACAACATTCATCATCGATTCTCAGGGCATCATTCGCTGGATTGAGCGTCCTGTCAATGTCGAGGGGCATTCAGAACGGATTATTAATGCTTTGCAGTCCATATGATTCTGGAAGATATCAGTGTTACTGTTCTGGCAAAGAACAGTGAAAAATATCTTAGAGAGGTGTTAACAGCGCTCTCCTCTTTTGGGGAAGTTATTTTGTACGACACCGGATCAACGGATAACACCATTGATATCGCCCAGCAATTTCAAAATGTCAGGGTGGTCCGAGCCCCGTTCATCGGGTTCGGCCCCACCCATAATGAAGCGTCGTCCATAGCCAGAAATGACTGGATACTGTCGATTGATAGTGACGAAATAGCTTCCCCTGCTATTGCGAAGGCTATTGCGAAAGAGAGTCTGGATAAAGGTAAAGTGTACTCTTTTCCGCGTCATAATTACTTCAACGGGAAGTTCATCCGTTGGTGTGGCTGGTATCCAGACCGGCAAACACGGCTGTATCACCGGAAAACAACTAAATTCTCTGATGCCCAAGTTCACGAAGCCATCCTTTCTGAAGGGATGGAACAAGTGCAGCTACAGGCACCGATTATTCATTATTCCTATGAAACAATTGCCGATTTTTTATCAAAAATGCAGGCGTACTCAACTTTGTTTGCTGATCAATACAAGGGAAAACGAAAATCATCCCTGTTAAAAGCAATCAGCCATGGATTTTTTGCATTTTTCAAAAGTTATGTATTGAAATCGGGCTTTTTGGGTGGCTATGAAGGATACGTAATTTCCGCTTATAATGCCCACACAGCCTATTACAAGTACCTAAAATTGTATGAAGCAAACCGAAAAATAACAGGGTAACCTTCGGTTGGCAAGTTGTGTGTGGACTCAGGAAATAAAATAACAAGATAGGCAGGATGGGTAGGATAGGCAGGATGGGGAAAGGAGCCTTCGGCCGGCAAATTATATTTCCATTCAAATAATAAAATTTACCAGCCGAAGGCCTGCCCCCCCATCCTGCTTATCCTTCCCATCCTGCCTATCCTGTTATTTTATTTCTAACTTACACACAACTCGCCAACCGAAGGCCATCCTGTAGCACATCGAAAATGCGACGGTGCCCTGCCGAAAAAGGGCGCTTCTTAAGTTCATCAATAGAGATCCAATCATGTCCCTGTATATCCTGCAACTCGTTAACCGTAAAGAGATGTGGCACTAATGAAACGCGGTAACGGGTGAATGAATGCTTCACTTGAGGCAACCCCTGCTGCCACTTCACATCTAATGCAAATTCTTTTTTTAGCTGTTTTTTAATCGACCTGATTTGATCCTCCACAGGGATTTCAGAAGACACAACTTCAAAATACGGGAATTCAAACAGATCCGCCATTACTTTTCCCTTCTCACCTCTTTTGACAAGCAGATGCCCTTGATGCCTGACAACAGCAACCAGCCTATGAAGTGCTTGAGAAACAGTTTTCGCCGATTTGACTGGTAATTGGTTCGCCTTCCCTTGTGCAAAAGCTAAACAACCAGCTACTAAGGGGCACTCCCTGCATTTTGGCGACCGGGTACAAACTGTGGCGCCCAGTTCGATCAAAGCTTCACTGACAACCCAAGGTTCATCAATTGGTAACAGGTCGTAAGCGATACCACGCAGCTTTTTTTGCGTTTTTCCCTGACTAATATCATCCGAAAGGCAATAGTACCGCGATAACACCCTCATGACATTACCATCCACTGCTGCTGCCCGTTGGTGAAAGGCAAAACTGAGAATAGCACCTACAGTGTATTCTCCAAGTCCTTTAATCTGCTTCAAAGAATCTGCTGTCTCCGGTATTTTTCCGTTATACTGGTCAACAACATAACGGGCGCCCTGATGGAGATTGCGGGCACGGGCATAGTAACCAAGTCCCTCCCATTCTTTAAGGACAACTTCAATGGAGGATGCAGCAAGCGCTTCTACTGTAGGAAAAAGACGCATCCACCGTTCGAAATAGGGGATGACGACTGAAACCTGTGTCTGTTGTAACATCACTTCCGAAACCCAAACTGCGTAAGGAGAAGGGGAATTCCTCCAAGGAAGATCGCGGAACTGTGCAGAAAACCATCGTTTTAGAGCCCCGACCATATTTTCATTCATTGACTTATTTCACTCTTTTGTGTTTTATCAGGATATGTTAGCATGCAGACGTTGATATATACCAGTACGACATATCAGTTATATTGATATGGCGTAGCAGTACGTCATGTGTTGTTTTCAGAAATTTTAATAAAACGGGATTTTTTTCATGCAAGCCAAATTGCGTCACAGTCTATTGACAGTATTCCATTATCTACTGATCGCTTCCTTCTGCCTGCCTCTTTTGACAGGTTGTGAGTCGCGCAAAATCATTGTTAACAGCCTTGACGAAAGAGATGCCAATGAAATTCTCGTTTTTCTTTCAGGGAAAAATATTGATGCCATCAAAGTGCAAAGTGCCCCAAGCGGTGCTGCCGGTGGGGGCTCTAAAGTCATCTTGTGGGATATTAGCGTCAATGCCAATCAGGGGCTTGACGCCATGGCCTATTTAAATCAGGCCGGCTTACCGCGGCGAAGAAGCTATAACCTTCTGGATATATTTACCGGCGCCGGACTTGTTCCTTCAGAGATGGAGCAAAAGATACGTTACCAGACCGGTTTAGCTGAGCAAATTGCAAGCACGATCCGAAAAATCGATGGTGTTTTAGATGCTGAAGTCCAGATTTCTTTTCCGGAAGAAGACCCTCTTAATCCGACAGAAAAAAAACAGAAAATTACAGCCTCTGTGTGGATCAAGCACAATGGTGTTTTGGATGACCCGAATTCCCATCTATCCACAAAAATCAAACGGTTAGTAGCAGCCAGCGTTCCCGGCCTAGATTATGACAATGTCACAGTCGTTGGCGAACGAGCCCGCTTCAGTGAACTATCCTTTGGCACACAACCGAGCTCCACCGAAGACAAAGCTTATGTGAGCATTTGGGGATTGATCATTTCCAAGGAATCCGTGACCTCATTCCGTATTGTGTTCTTCTCTTTCACTATTCTGATTTTCCTAATGCTCGTATTTTTGATATGGCTTGGATGGAAAATGTACCCGATTTTTAAAGAACATGGCGGAATTAAAGAGCTGTTTCACCTCAAACCGATGAGTACCGAAAAAAAACAGACTTCTGCACTTGATGCGGAGAAGGCAGCCCCAAAAAAAGAAGGCGAGAAGGATGCTAAAAAAGAGGTTGAAAAAGACCCCAAAAAGGCAGCGGTGAAACCTGGGGAAGCCGGAAAAAGCCTGGTTGATAAAGATGTCGATCAAACGTAGGTCAGTTGATGGAGCCAAGAAGCGCAGTATTCCTTAAAGTTTTGCTTAATGCATACCACCCCGGTCCTCTGCAGGGGCTTGTCAAGGTTTTACCTCAAGATCAAGCTAAAGAAGTGCTGAGTGCCACTGCTTCATCAAAAAATCCTGCATTGGGATTCACTTGGCTTCATCAGACCATTGCCCGCACACACTATTCTTGGCTGGCACCCATTGTTAAAAAGTTGCCTAAAGGGATTCACTCCCCTCTGATCACGGCAATGCCTCAAGCACAGTCCGCCGGCTTGCAAAAAATGTTAAATCTGCTACCATTTCCAGGAAATCTACCCTCCTGCGCAAAGGCCTTATTGCTCGAGAAGTTTTATGCTGAATGGCAGGAACCGGAAGCAATTCCCCTCGATTTCCTTCCCTCTTCCCCACTCAGTGAACTGCTGACTCTCTCAAAAAATGAACTTGTTGACGTGATTGACTTCTTGTCGGTCTACGATCTGGCAGAGGGGATTAAGCAGATTGTCGACCAAAAAAAGCTTAAATTGATTTATTTATGCCTGACGGCAAAAAAACAGCAATTTCTCCGTCTATGCTTGCATAAGAGAGAGAAGGTGTCAGCATCAAAGTTTGATATTGAGAAGTGGGACGGCAAGCAGGAGACATTGACACACTTACTTCACCGTCGGGGATTATTGCGTTTTGGAAAAGCCTTGAATGGTCAGGGACGCCATTTTTTGTGGCATATTGTTCATATGTTAGATGCAGGCAGAGGTCAGATTATCAACAACTATTACGATGATCACGTAACACCTGGAGTCACCTCCCTGCTTGGTTTGCAAGTAGCTTCTGTCATCAAATTCCTAAAACCTAAGAGTAGTACGTGAGCAAGCGTTTTTTTTCATTTATTTCTGAAAATAAGGGATCGATTTCTGCCGGCCGGCACATCATCCCTTCCGATTCCATATGCCAGTTAATCGATGCCGTAGAAGTCCTGGACAAAGTGAAGCTTGATGCAGAGCACTATAAGCTTGAAGTTGTCAAGGAATGCGAACTCCTCAAGGAAAAAGCCCAGGAAGCAGGCTTTGCGGAAGGATACCAGAAATGGGCCGATCATGTGGCAAAACTGGAAGCCGAAATAACGAAAGTCCGCGGAGATATGGAAAAACAACTCGTTCCTGTCGCCCTTAAGGCGGCAAAAAAAATCGTGGGACGCGAAATAGAACTTTCAGAAGATACCATCGTTGATATCGTGGCAAATATTTTAAAGTCCGTTTCCCAACATAAAAAAATCACGGTTTATGTCAGTAAGAAAGAACTGGAAGCATTGGAACGGGGACGGTTTAGATTAAAGGAAATATTCGAAAGCCTAGAAGTCCTCTCCCTTAGAGACCGCCCAGACATCCTCCCCGGCGGTTGTGTGATCGAAACGGAAGGTGGAATTATTAACGCGCAGTTAGAAAATCAGTGGAGTGCTTTAGAAAGGGCATTTACCTCTTTTATGAAGCCGAAAAAAAGTGAGTGATTAACTATGAATATACGTTGGCTTTTCTCTTCTAAATCCATTTTATGCTGGCTTGCCCTTATCGGCATTCTGTGCATCTCTCCCGATCAACTTTACCCCATATCCTCTTCTCCGCGTTCAACAACGTCACTGGCGCCATCCACTGTGGATTCACCCCAAACGCCGGGGTCCAAAAAGCAGGAAAAAACGACACACTCCAGTATTGACGTCATTCAAGAGGAAATTGACAACTTTCACAGGCCTTCCCTAATTTCTCAGGGCGTAGCACTGACCCTCTTTTCACTACTGCCATTTATTGTGATGATTTTAACATCTTTTATGAAGATAGTCATTGTCCTGTCCCTTTTACGAAGTGCCCTTGGCGTACAGCAAGCCCCACCAAACCAGATTGTTAACGGCGTAGCTTTCATGTTAAGTATGTTTGTCATGTATCCCACTGTAGCCAAGATGTACGATGCAGCCTATGAAATCATTGCCGAGACAAAAGCACCCGATTCCCTCACGTCTACAGACTCTCCAACCTATATCATCGCCGTCGCCACTAAGGCAGCAGGCCCATTGCGGGATTTCCTCAAAAGAAATTCATCCGTGGCCCACCAGGCGCTTTTCTATCGGATGGCCTATAGGGTGATGCCTGAGGATTACCGCCCCACGTTGAAGCCAGATGACACCATCGTCTTGGTACCTGCTTATATCACGAGTCAGTTAAAGGACGCGTTTGAAATCGGAGTCCTAATTTACGTCCCGTTTTTTGTCATTGACCTTGTGACATCCAACGTTCTTTTGGCGATGGGGATGATGATGTTATCTCCGGTAACGATTTCCATGCCGCTAAAGCTGTTTTTGCTGGTCATGCTCGATGGCTGGACGTTATTGATCCAGGGCCTTGTGGGAACCTTTAGATAGGGATTAATCAATATGTTTCAAACACACGTTGTTCAATTAGCTTACGAGGGCCTTTTACTCATCCTGATTCTTTCTGCCCCACCGATTCTCGTGAGTATGTTTTTTGGGATCATCGTGGCAATCTTTCAGGCTGCCACACAGATTCAGGAACAGACGCTTTCTTTTACAATTAAGCTTGTTGCCGTGACCCTAACGCTGATGTTTCTTGGGGGATGGATTGGGGGTAAAATCATGTCCTTTGCCAATGGAATTTTTACACACTTTCCGGAGTGGAGTTTAGCGGGTTAAGGAATGGATACTATTGAAGGCTCTTATATCTACGTGCTTCTGGTTAGCGCTTTCAATGCAGATGACCCATTAGCTATCCTCACGCTATTCCTGCTTTTTCTGGCGCGAATACTTCCAATTATTGCCCAGGCACCATTTTTCGGTTCAAAAATTCTACCCCCCTCAGTGAAGATGGCACTGGCCATCTCATTATTCGTCATTTTTGTTCCGCAGCTGTTGAATGTGACCACAGCCCGTGTGGGGTTTAGTGTTGAATCACTGATATTGCTTACCAAAGAACTTTTCGTGGGAGTACTCCTCGGATTCCTTATCAGCCTTCCCTTTTCCATCGCACAGAGCGCCGGATTGATTATCGACCACCAACGCGGCGGTGCAAGCTTGATGGTCAATGACCCAACAATACAAAACCAGTCATCCCCTCTCGGAACAGTTTTTAATATGGTTTTGATCTATCTTTTCTTCTATATCGATGGACCGTTTATCTTTTTAAATGCGTTGATTGATTCGTATACGTTTCTTCCTCCAGATAAATTCATCAATCCGGATTTCTTTGACAGGGCTTCGACATCCTGGGATATGATGGTAAAACTATTAAATAAGGTCATGGTGATTTCCATGCAGCTAGCTTCCCCTGCCCTACTAGCCATCTTAATGACGGACGTCTTTTTGGGGATTGCCAACCGTTTGGCACCACAGGTGCAAATCACTTTCCTGGGCATGCCTTTAAAATCACTGTTAGCATTGCTGGTTGTGTGCTTCGGATGGCGCCTATTCACAGAAGAACTTGTCAGACAGACTCGCCATTGGCTGGATAGCATCGTCGGCATCATCCAAATGCTGGCGCCGTCCGCATAGCAAAGGCGCGCAGCGTGGTTTTTAAGCGACGGTGGACCTATGAGCTCGACAAGTCGAGCTATATGAGAGCGGCGACAAGTCGCACGCACTCCAGATGCTGGGGCAGTAAAACTATAGGTACGGAACCCCTATGCAAATTAAATTACAGAAAAAAGGGGAAAAGACCCCAACATCCATTCCTCTGCAGGAATTTGAATCGACGTTCCACATTATTTATCGTCCGGAACTTGTTTTCCCTTCAAAGGACATCCAACAAGAAGTCTCCAATAACTGCCCTTATCTGCTGAGAAACCGATGGATTGCCAGTGAATATTACGATTGGAATAAAGTTTGGCCTACACAGAAAGACGCACCAATTTACATTAAATGGATCGATCCGACCATGGGATACGGCGTGTTTGCCGAGGAAGATATAGAGGCCGGAACATGCATCGGTGAATATACGGGTGTCGTGCGACGACTATTTCGGAACCACCCGGATCACAATGCCTACTGCTTTCACTACCCCACCCGCTTGTGGTCGTGGAAATATTTTGCCATCGATGCCCTGCACGAAGGCAATTTCACCCGGTTCATTAACCACAGCGATACCCCCAATCTCAACCCTTCCTGCTTGATCAAAGACAGAATTCTGCATCTTGTGTTCATTGCCAACCGCCGCATCCTAAAAGGAAGCCAATTAACCTTCAGTTATGGCGAAGATTATTGGATGAAACGACAAAAACACAAACTAAGGGCCTAGACCTTGTGTGAACATATACAGAATCTACATATCAGTCATGATCTTTGGCTTCCAGATAGTCCTTAAAGAGTTCATAACGACCATGACGTCTATGATTTCCTGGCTAATGGCACCAGCAATAGGAGGGAGAAATCCTAAGGCGGCTATAAACATGCCTACAATGGAAAGTGTCATTCCAACAAGGGCACTCTGTAAACATATCATTCGCATCCTCTTACTGATATGCAAGAATTCATCTACTTTTTCTAAAGTATTCTCCATAACGACAGCTCCGGCAGCCTCCGCTGTAATATCGCTATTACGCCCAAATGCAATTCCTACAGTAGCCGCCATTAAAGCGGGTGCATCGTTGATGCCATCACCAAGATAAGCTGTTTTTGCCCGTTTTGTTTCCTTAACGACAAGATCAACTTTCTCTTCCGGGCTTTTGCTTGCGTACACTTCTGTTATTCCGACGATACCTGCCAAATAGTTAACCTCTTCTTCGCGATCTCCCGATATAATCATGCACTTTTTGATGCCATGTTTAGGGAGTAAATGTTTTATGAAGGACTTACTATCAGCGCGGGGAGAGTCCCTAAAACGGTAATGAGCGGCTAACTCGTGATCGACAAGGATAACGCATTCAAGACCCATACCTTGGGGTAATAAGGCGACATCTTTTTCTAAACCAAATTTATTGAGCTGTTTTCGGCTGGTGATGATGACACTATGTCCATCGAAGGTGCCCTGTAGACCTTCTCCTTTTGGTTCACTGATTTGCTTGGCATCGATTAAAGAAATTTTCTCTTGCGTAGCTTTTTCTAGGATAGCACTTGCCAAAGGGTGTTTGGAATACCGCTCCATACTAGCGACTAGCTTTAATATTTCTCTGGAATCCTTCTTGTTATAGGTTGTCTGCTCTGTAAGAGTAGGCTTTCCATACGTTAAGGTCCCTGTTTTATCAAAAATCATTGTCTGGCATTTATCTATTTGCTCCATGACAATTGGATTCTTGATCAATATCCCTCTACGTGCACATAAAGAAATAGACCCTATGATTGCTACTGGAATAGCTATCAAAAGGGGGCAAGGTGTTGCAATCACCAGCACCGCTAAGAAACGGACAGCATCGCCACTGATCAACCATGCTGAGAGTGCAATAATGATGGCAACAGGGGTATACCAAGCTCCTAATTGGTCGGCAAGCCTCCTCATCCGTGGGCGCTTTTGTTCTGACTCTGACATCACCTGCATAATCTTAGCATAACGGGAATCTTGAGCTAATTTAGTGGCTTTTATTGTTAATGAAGCATCTGCATTAATTGAGCCTGAAAGGACTTCTGCACCAGGAGCTTTTGAAATAAGAAAGGGCTCACCTGTTAGGTAGGATTCGTCCATCACACTATTTCCAGCGATGACTTCACCATCTACAGGACAAATTTCATGAGGAAATATTAAAATTATGTCCTGAATGGAAATTTGTTGAACAGGGATGTCTTCAATTGCATCCCCTTTTTTACGATGAGCTATTGTCGGCGCGCGCTTAGCAAGTGCTTGCAGCATTTTAGAAGCAGTTCTTATCGCATAATTTTCTATAGTTTTTCCACCAGAAAGCATTAGCACAACTAATGATCCTGCTAAATATTGTTCAAGCAGAGCAGCTGTGATAATGGAAATACCTGCAAGCAAATCAGAACCAAAATTAAAGGCTAACAACTTGCGTAGTAGATCAAAAACAAGAACACCCCCACCTAGCGCAAGAGTGATATAAAGTGGATAAACAGAAAATATTTGGAGATGTGGAATTAAATATTGAAGCAATAAATAAGCTAAGATACTCGTTAGTGCTAAAATGGCTACGCACCCTTCTAAACCAAGTACACCATCTCCAGTTTCTTTTTTCTGTGTCTGAGAGAGCATCAATCCCCCTGATATCAAATCATTTAATCTTTTTTTCGGCATGGTTCAAATGAAGGTAACACTTTTGGATGGCCAAGATCACCTG
>JBAWVE010000020.1:0-17748 GCA_037147435.1 Parachlamydiaceae bacterium | reverse complement strand
ATCGTTTAAGGAGCAGGAAATATGAGACAAGATAAGCAACTACTTCTTGACGAAATCCAGGGGCAGATTGAACACTACGGATCCTTCGTTGTGATGCGTTACCTCAAACTGACTGCCAATAAGGCTAACGGATTCCGCAGAGAAGTCAAGAAGCTCGGTGGTAATGTCGAAGTGATGCGCAAGCGCGTCTTAATCAAGGCTGCTGAAGCAGCTGGCGTTTCTCTCAATCTTAAAGATCTTCCTGGTCATATCGGCCTGGTTTATGCAATTAAAGATCCGATTGAAATGACAAAATTTGTCATCAAATTTAGCGCTGAAAACGAAAAGTCCTTAGAAGTCGTTGGCGGTCGAATTGATGGTCAACTTTATAATGCTGCGGAAGTGGATGTCCTGTCTAAGCTCCCAGGGAAAGACGAAATGCGCGCTCAATTGCTCAGCGTATTCGAAGCCCCAATGGCTCAGACTCTGGCAGTCATGGATGCATTGCTCTCCAGCGTTGTTTATTGCTTAGACAATAAAGTGAAGCAGGGACAATCAGACGCTGATCAACAATAAAGAAACATAAGTTAAGAAAATTAGAGAGGTAGTACCGTGAGTAACAACAAAACTGAACAACTAGTCGAAACTCTTAGTCATCTAAGCGTTTTGGAAATGTCTGAGCTCAAAACAGCTCTTGAAACAAAATGGGGCGTTAAAGCCGCTGCCGCAGCTGTGGCAGTTGCCGCTCCTGCAGCCGCAGCTCCTGCTGCAGCAGCTTCTGAATCCACTGACTTCCAAGTCACTTTGACAGAAGCTCCAGCAGATAAGAAAATTGGAGTGATTAAAGTGGTTCGTGAAGTCACAGGTCTCGGCTTAAAAGAAGCTAAAGAACTGGTTGATACAGCTCCAAAAGTCATTAAAGAAACAGCTCCTAAAGCTGAAGCGGAAGAGATCAAGAAAAAGATCGATGCTGCCGGCGGAAAAGCGACATTGAAAGGGCTGTAAGCCTTTGGGAACTGTGCAACAATATAGTGAATGATCGTAATGACAAATCATTCACTATATTGTTGCACAGTTCCTTACTTTGAAATGGAGGCTGTCACTGCCTTCATGGAATACCCAGGATAGACAAGAAGCCAGCCAATTGGATGGTGCTCGTTTATCTTTGGGATTCTCTTTATTTTGTTTATTTTTAAGCTATACCAGGGAGTCCTCCAAGATGTTGAAAAGACCGCCGCAACGCGTCAGCTACATTGAGAAAAAAGAGATTATTGACTTGCCGAACCTCATCGAGATTCAGATCAAGTCCTACACTCAATTTCTGCAGGCTAATAAGTTTCCTGATGAAAGGGAAAATGTTGGTCTTCAAGAGGTCTTTAGTGAAATCTTTCCGATCAAATCGTACGACGAAAAGACAATTTTGGAATTCATTTCATACAACTTGGGTGTGCCCAAATACGTTCCTGAAGAATGCATTCGTAGAGGGATTTCTTATAACGTTACCCTTAAGATTCGCTTCAGATTAACAGACGAGACAGGGATAAAAGAAGAAGAAGTCTACATGGGAACAATTCCTGTGATGACCAATAAAGGGACATTCGTCATCAATGGTGCTGAGCGTGTCGTTGTCTCCCAGCTTCACCGTTCCCCCGGCATTTGCTTTGAAGAAGAGCGCCATGCCCGTGGCAATCCAATATTTTCTTTCCGTATTATTCCTTACCGCGGCAGTTGGCTTGAGGGCGCATTTGATATCAACGATCTTATCCATATCTACATCGACAGAAAGAAAAGACGTCGTAAAATCTTGGCGACAACTTTCATTCGAGCACTTGGCTATTCGTCCAATTCAGACATCATTGAAGAGTTTTTCGCAGTTAAGAAAGTTAAAATTAAAACAGAGAAAGAGTTTTCCAAGTACGTTGGTAAGATCCTTGCTCAAGACGTTGTAGACGAAGAAAGCGGCGTACCCTTCGGTAAAGCAGCTGAAAAATTGACGACTGCAATGCTAAAGCGGATGGCCGATGCCGGAATCGACTCAATCAAAATTGCCGAAGAAGCTGACGAAAATAGCCCTATCATTAAAATGCTTATCAAAGATCCGACGGACTCCTATGAATCGGCTCTTAAAGACTTTTATCGCAAAATTCGCCCTGGCGAACCGGCAACATTGGCAAATGCTCGCTCTGCGATTATGCGCCTATTTTTCGATCCAAAGCGTTATAATTTGGGCCGTGTAGGGCGTTATAAGCTGAATTCCAAACTAGGACTTGAAGTTAATGATGAGTCACTAAAGGTTGTCACACTGACAAAAGAAGATGTCATCGGCGCTTTGAAATACCTTATTCGCCTGAAGCAAGGCGACAATGATACTTCAACCGATGATATTGACCACCTTGGCAACCGTCGCGTTCGCTCTGTTGGTGAACTGATCCAGAATCAGTGCCGCATTGGTTTGGCACGGATGGAGAAGATCATTCGTGAACGCATGAATTTGTTCGATTTTACCTCAGATACATTGACTCCGGGGAAAATTGTGTCGGCAAAAGGGCTCTCGGGCGTTCTAAAAGATTTCTTTGGACGTTCTCAGTTGTCCCAATTTATGGATCAAGCTAACCCTGTTGCTGAGTTGACGCACAAGCGTCGCTTGTCTTCCCTTGGACCAGGAGGTCTGAATCGCGATAGAGCCGGCTTTGAAGTGCGTGACGTACATGCCAGCCACTACGGAAGAATTTGCCCGATTGAAACACCGGAAGGACCGAACATCGGTTTGATCACTTCCTTATCTTCATTTGCCAAGATCAATGAGTTTGGCTTTATTGAAACTCCATACCGCATTGTGCGTGACCATGTTGTGACTGATGAAATTGAGTACATGACAGCCGACCAAGAAGAGCGGTGTGTAATTGCTCAGGCTTCGGCTGAATTGGACAAATATGCGATGTTCAAAGACAAAATTTGTTGGGCACGCTTCCGTGGCGAACCTTTGGAGATCGATTCTTCCAAAGTGACGCATATGGACGTCTCACCAAAACAGTTGGTTTCCATTGTTACTGGGTTGATTCCGTTTCTTGAGCATGATGACGCCAACCGTGCGTTAATGGGTTCGAACATGCAACGTCAGGCCGTTCCATTACTCAAGCCTGATGCGCCTCTTGTAGGGACAGGTCTTGAAGCTCGTGCTGCCCGTGACTCCGGCGCTGTACTGATCGCTGAAGAAGATGGTACAGTTGAATACGTTGATGGTTTCCAAATCATCATCTCGCCAAAAGGCAATCGACTTGAGAAAAAGGTCTATCTTCTGAAGAAGTTCCTCCGTTCAAATGCTGGGACGTGCATCAACCAACAGCCTCTTTGCCAGATTGGCGATAAGATTAAGGCTGGTGATGTGATTGCAGATGGTCCAGCGACAGAAAGAGGGGAGATCGCCTTAGGTAAAAACGTTCTTGTCGCCTTCATGCCGTGGTTCGGTTACAACTTTGAGGATGCGATCATCATCTCAGAAAAGCTTCTTAAAGAAGATGCTTTTACTTCGATCTATATTGAAGAATTCGAGTTGACTGCACGCGATACTAAGCTGGGCAAGGAAGAGATCACTCGCGATATTCCAAATGTCTCTGAAGAAGCTCTAGTTAACTTGGGAGATGACGGTATCGTTCGTATCGGTGCCGAAGTAAAACCTGGGGATATCCTTGTCGGCAAGATTACTCCAAAGTCAGAAACGGAATTGGCGCCGGAAGAGCGCTTGTTGCGCGCTATCTTTGGTGAAAAAGCTGCTGACGTAAAAGATGCCTCCTTAACAGTACCTCCGGGAACTGAGGGTATTGTCATGGATGTTAAAGTATTCAGTCGCCGTGATCGTCTGTCTAAAACAGATGATGAATTGGTTGAAGAAGCATCAAAACTCAAAGATATTCAACGTGAATACAAAACTAAACAGACCGAACTGAGAGCAGACAAACGTGAAAAAGTCGGAGCTCTATTGCTCAATGAAGCTGCTCCAGGCACAATTGTTCATCGTAAAACAGCTGAAGTCATTATCGAAGAGGGAGAAATAATCGAACAAGATCTTCTCCAGGATCTCGAAAAGGAAAATATCGAAGACTTGCTAATGCCTGCGAACGATCTTTATGATACGCTCCGTCAGATGTTGCACGACTACGATATTGCAACCCAAACCCTCGATACTCAATACAAATCAGAAGTTGAGTTCATGCGCAAAGGGGATACCGATCTCGATCCAGGCATCATTCGTCAGGTGAAGGTCTATGTAGCTTCAAAGCGTAAGTTGCAAGTCGGCGATAAAATGGCTGGCCGTCACGGAAATAAAGGGGTTGTCTCGAAAATTGTTCCTGTTGCAGATATGCCTTACATGTCAGATGGAACGCCAATCGAAGTGATCCTCAATCCGCTCGGCGTGCCTTCACGTATGAACATGGGCCAGTTGTTCGAAACACACCTCGGCTTTGCTGCAAAACGTGCTGGAATTTACGTCCAGAGTCCTGTGTTTGAAGGATTCCCTGAAGAAGTCATCTGGAAAATGATGAAAGAACAAGGCCTTTCAGGCGATGGTAAGTTCTTCCTGTTTGATGGATGCACTGGAGAACGGTTTGATAATCCCGTTGTTGTCGGCTATATCTACTTGCTAAAACTTAGCCACCTTGTCGCGGATAAAATCCACGCTCGCGCTGTCGGCCCTTACTCACTGGTCACACAACAGCCATTGGGTGGTAAGGCTCAGATGGGTGGTCAACGATTTGGGGAAATGGAGGTCTGGGCTGCTGAAGCCTATGGCGCAGCCCATTTGCTACAAGAATTGTTGACAGTAAAATCAGACGACGTTGCCGGCCGTACGCGAATCTACGAATCGATCGTCAAAGGCGACAACCTATTGAGATCAGGAACGCCTGAATCATTCAACGTCTTGATTAAAGAAATGCAAGGCTTATGCCTCGATTTGAGAACAGAGCAAGTCACTCAGTGATTTGACCTATACTGCTCACAAGCAGTATAACAATGTTTCCTCCCCGCTTTTTTAATGTAGAAAGCGTGGGAGGGTCTATTTTTCATTAAGGAGAGTATTCCAACTCTCTCTAAGTATAAAAATTCAACCAGTCTGATGCCATCTCCCAGAGAGAGGACAGAATGGTTCGCAAAACGTAGGGGAAGGCATGTCAGAACATAATCAACACGATGCTCAATTTGATAAATTAACGATCAAAATCGCATCTGATGACGTCATCCGTAATCAGTGGTCTCGTGGCGAAATCAAAAAGCCCGAAACGATCAATTATCGAACATTCAAGCCCGAGAAAGGCGGCCTGTTTTGTGAGAAAATCTTTGGTCCAATGCGCGATTGGGAATGTGCTTGCGGAAAATATAAAAAGATTAAGCACAAAGGGATTGTTTGCGATCGCTGCGGCGTTGAAGTGACTCTTTCCAAAGTGCGTCGTGAAAGAATGGCGCATATCGACTTAGCCGTTCCCATCGTCCATATCTGGTTCTTTAAAACAATGCCTTCACGCATTGGCAACGTCCTAGGAATGACTTCTGCTGATCTCGAACGGATTATCTATTACGAAGAATATGTGGTGCTAGACGCAGGTAATACTGAACTCGAGAAAAAACAACTCCTTAATGATGTCGAATACAGGGAAGCCCAAGAGAAGTGGGGACGTGATGCGTTCGTTGCTAAAATGGGTGGGGAAGCTATTCGCGATCTCTTGGCAGGGGAAGACCTTCTGACATTGCTAGTGGACCTCAAAGATAAATTACGCAAAACCAAATCGATGCAAGCGCGTATGAAGCTTGCCAAGCGTTTAAAAATTGTAGAGAGTTTTGTTTCCTCTGTCAATAAGCCTGATTGGATGGTGATGTCGTGCGTTCCTGTCATCCCGCCAGATTTGCGTCCTCTTGTACCTATTGATGGCGGCCGCTTTGCGACGTCTGATCTAAACGATCTATATCGACGCGTCATCAACCGAAATAATCGCCTTAAAGCAATTCTAAAGCTGAAAACACCTGAAGTAATCATTCGCAATGAAAAAAGAATGTTACAGGAAGCTGTGGATGCTTTATTTGATAACGGCAGACACGGACATCCAGTCATGGGCGCCGGCAATCGTCCTCTGAAATCGCTTTCAGAGATGCTGAAAGGAAAGCAGGGGCGCTTCCGTCAAAACCTTTTGGGTAAACGGGTTGACTATTCCGGCCGTTCTGTCATTATCGTCGGACCTGAATTGAAATTTAATCAGTGCGGGCTTCCAAAGTTGATGGCCCTGGAACTGTTCGAACCATTTATTGTTAAACGACTAAAAGATTTGGGCCTTGTATATACCATCCGGTCTGCAAAAAAAATGATTCAAAGACACGCTCCAGAAGTGTGGGATGTCCTTGAAGATGTGATTAAAGGGCACCCAGTGCTTCTTAACCGCGCTCCAACTTTGCACCGATTGGGGATCCAAGCGTTCGAGCCTATCCTTATCGAAGGGAAAGCTATCCGTATTCACCCTCTTGTCTGCGCAGCATTCAACGCCGACTTCGATGGTGACCAGATGGCCGTCTACGTTCCGTTATCCGTTGAGGCTCAACTTGAAGCTAAACTACTGATGATGGCTCCCGACAATATTTTCCTTCCTTCATCTGGCAAACCTGTTGCTGTGCCTTCTCAAGATATGACTCTTGGATTGTACTACCTCATGTGCGACCCTATGTATATACCGGAAGAGCTCGGTAAGAAAACACGCGTATTCCGTGATACACTAGAAGTACTGGAAGCTCTGCATAATAGCGGTAGCTACAATTGGTATGAAAAAGGGAAAAGTACGGGTCATGAATCGACGTATTACAATCGCGGATTACGTATCCACGAGTTGATTAAATTGCGTACGGATGATGGGAGTATCATCGAGACGACTCCTGGTCGTGTATTGTTCAATACGATTGTTCCAAAAGAACTCGGATTCCAAAACTACAGCTTGCCAAAGAAAAAAATGGGTGAGTTGATCATGCAGTGCTATAAGAAAGTCGGATTGGAAGCTACAGTTCGTTTCCTTGATAACCTTAAATCATTAGGGTTTGCTGAGGCAACAAAAGCTTCTCTATCCATGGGTGTCAGCGATGTTCGCATCCCTCCGAATAAACGTAAAATCATTAAAGAAGCTCACGAACGTGTAGCTTTGGTGACAAAACAGCACGAAGAAGGGGTAATCACTGAAGGGGAGCGTAAGTCAAAAACAATCAGTATTTGGACTGAGGTTTCCGATGCTCTTTCTGAAGAATTATTCGAGCTAATCAGCGAACTCAAAGACGGAAAAAAGAATCCTCTTTATCTGATGATGGACTCCGGTGCTCGTGGTAACAAATCGCAAATTAAACAGTTGGGTGCTTTGCGTGGTTTGATGGCTAAACCATCAGGTGAGATTATCGAATCTCCAATTACGTCGAATTTCCGTGAAGGATTGACTGTTCTTGAGTATTCGATTTCTTCACACGGTGCTCGTAAAGGTCTTGCCGATACAGCGTTGAAAACGGCGGACTCCGGCTATCTAACCCGTCGTCTTGTCGATGTTGCCCAAGATGTGATCATTACAGAACCTGATTGCGGGACTCTTAATGGTATCGAAGTATCGGCTATTAAACAGGGGCAAGAGGAACTATTGCCATTGAAAGACCGTATTTTCGGTCGTACTGTTTGCGACGATATCTTCCTTCCAGGCGACAGCACGAAGTTGCTTGCTAAGTCCGGCGATACATTGACAATTCAACAGGCTGAAGCTATTGATGACTCCGGTATCGAGAATGTGCGGATCCGCTCTGTATTGACGTGTGAAACACGTCGCGGTGTTTGTGCGAAATGCTATGGAATTAACCTGGCGAACGGACGTTCAGTAGGCATGGGCGAAGCGGTTGGTATCATTGCGGCACAGTCGATCGGGGAACCGGGAACTCAGTTGACGATGCGTACATTCCACCTTGGTGGTATCGCTTCAGCCAGCTTGACTCCAGAAATTGTTGCTGAAGATGAAGGATTGCTCATCTACACCGATCTTCGCGTTGTAAAGAATGAGGAAGGTCGTTGGGTAACATTGAATAAAAACGGATTCCTTAACATTGTTCGTGATGAAGGCCGTTCTATTGAAGAATATAAAAAACTGTTGGGCACGAAGTCAATAGAACCGCTTCAGACTTTCAAAATCGAGTTGGGAACAAAAATCTACCTGGCTGATGGTGAGAAAGTTAAAGTTGGTGTTAAGGTTGCCGAGTGGGAACAGCACAATATTCCAATTATTTGCGATCGCCCAGGTTATGTGAAGTACGAAGACTTGGTTGAAGGGATCTCGACAGAAAGAGATGTCAACAAACAAACAGGTCAATCAGAACTTATCGTGAAGCAGCATCGTGGCGAACTGCATCCGCAAATTGTGATTTATGCAGATAAGCCATGTACTGAGCTGGTAGGGACTTACCCACTGCCTTCCGGTGCGATTATTTCTGCGGAAGAAGGCGCTTATGCGATGGCGGGAACGCTCCTCGCAAGGTTGCCAGGCGCAGCGATGAAGACCAAGGATATTACCGGCGGTCTTCCACGTGTTGCCGAATTGTTCGAAGCTCGTAAGCCGAAAGATTCTGCAGAAATTGCTAAGATCGATGGTGTTGTCGACTTCCGTGGTATACAGAAGAACAAACGTATTGTTGTTGTCCATGATGAGATTTCTGGAATGGAAGAGGAACATCTAATTTCTCATTCCAAACACTTGATCGTTCAACGTTCTGATCATGTGATTAAGGGGCAACAGCTGACGGATGGCGTCGTGATCCCTCACGAAATCCTCGAAATTTGCGGCGTTCGCGAACTTCAGAAGTACTTGGTTAACCAGGTGCAAGAAGTGTACCGCCTGCAGGGTGTGGATATTAACGATAAGCACATCGAGATTATTGTCCGCCAAATGTTGAAGAAAGTACGTGTCCTCGATCCGGGTGACACAAGCTTGCTCTTCGGTGAAGAAGTGGATAAGAAGGAATTCGAACGGGAAAACCTTAAAGTGACAAAAGAGGGTGGTAAAGCTGCACAAGCAACGCCTGTCCTTCTCGGGATCACTAAAGCGTCTCTCAGTACCGATTCGTTCATCTCTGCGGCATCGTTCCAGGATACGACGCGTGTTCTTACAGAAGCGGCATGTGCTGGTAAAACAGACTACTTGCTCGGCTTTAAGGAAAACGTTATCATGGGACACATCATCCCTGGTGGAACTGGCTTCGAACGTCATAAACGTGTGAAGAAGTTTGTCGATCGCGAGCTTGAAGAAGAACTAGTGTTCGACTTCGGAAGCTAGATCTTACTAGTCTAAAGGGTCAGTAAATAAAAGGTCAGTCCTCTTGGGGACTGGCCTTTTTTTTTATCATTTTCAGAACTTTCTGGGCATGGTTCAAGATAGAACGTAAATGGGTAGCGCAAAGTAATCAGAAGTCTTGTACCCCAGCCGAAGGTATCTTGCTTATCCTACCCATCCTGCTAATCCTGTTATTTTATTTTTTTGACTGAAAATCCTCTTTGTACAGGTGATCAAGGCGTTTATTCCTCCCGGAACAACAATAAATTTCCAAATAATTGTCATGAGACATTAACATGCTAAACAATGTATCAGGGATTCCTCGCAGAAAGAACCTCAGATCTGACATTTTTTTAAGCTACACAACACAAGGAAACCATTTATGGATTGCAGAACACAACCTCATGTCGCCTTTGGTGATAACTTAAATTCTTTATGGTCTTATGGTGTGGATGTTTCTAATCGTCAACCATGCGGATTATGCCAAAAGGCGGGGGCTGAAGTCGTTTGGTCGACATCCTATAGCTATGGTGCACATACATATTGTTTTAAAGTGATCGAAAGCGCTGAAAGCCCCCTTATTAAGACCATTCATAGCCTCTTTCCAGGTAAAACGGAACTGATGCTTGATGCGCATAGCATAGCAATTGAGGCAGTAACAGTTGAGACCGGACCTATCCTCGATTATCTCAGCGCACATAGCGAATCCGCTTTAGCCGATCTGTTTGATACCGTCGGCATTAAGGCTGCAATCGAATTCTCGAAACGATTGGAGAGGAAAAGAAAGAGAATACAATAACAGACAGGGCGATCTGCGCGGCCTACTAGCTACTGGTTGAGAATCAGCAGCCCCCGCAAATAAAGTTTTATTGAACGCGAAGATCGCGAAATAGGCGAAGATTTTCCATCACAAAAATCCTTCGCGTCATCTGCGCTTACTTTGCGATCTTCGCGTTCAAATATTCAGAGCTGCGTTTCTTTTTACGGGAACTACTTGTTGAGAATCCGAAGACTCGCGTTAAAATAGATAGAGGTGTATTATCGGGACGACGCGATATAGGAGGCAGTATGATAAAAACGGCAAAAACGGGTATTTACCGTACTGACCCTTCCCAAAACTATATCGAGCGCTACCCTCAACCCTTGGATGCACTGTTCCTTCCTTCTTCTGTTGCTGTCATTGGTGCTAAGGACGATCCCGGTTCTGTCGGGTCGACCATCATGTCGAATCTGAAATCAGGCGGTTTTAAAGGGATTATTTACCCCGTTAATCCCAAGCGGGAGGAAGTCTGGGGGCTTCCATGCTACCCTTCCATTGCAGAAATTCCTGGCGAAGTTGACCTTGCGGTAATCGTCACTCCTGCGGCTACTGTTCCGTCTATTGTTGCGGCATGCGTGGCGGCTAAGGTAAAATCAGCAATTATTATTTCTGCCGGATTCAAAGAACTCGGTCCTTCCGGAATACGCCTGGAAGAGGAAATTCTCTCACATGCGCGCAAGGGGCACATGCCCATCATTGGACCTAATTGCCTGGGTGTGATGAATCCAAACTTTGGCCTTAACGCTACGTTTGCGAGGGGGATGGCCCTTCCCGGGAATTTGGCGTTTATCAGCCAGTCGGGGGCAATGTGTACGTCGGTACTGGATTGGAGCTACCGGGAGAAAATAGGATTTAGTGCTTTTGTGTCCATTGGCTCAATGGCTGATGTCAATTGGGGCGATTTGATCGATTACCTGGGCAGTGATCCCCACACACAAAGCTTGCTTCTCTATATGGAGACAGTGGGCGACGCACGTTCCTTTTTGACAGCCGCGCGTGAAGTCGCTTTGGAAAAGCCGATTATTGTCATTAAAGCAGGGCGCAGCCAGGCAGCGGCGAAAGCTGCAGCCTCACATACAGGATCCCTAGCGGGCAGCGATGACGTCTTTGATGCCGCCCTCGAGCGTGTGGGGGTGTTGCGGGTGAACTCCATTTCCGAGCTCTTCAGCATGGCATCTGTTCTGGGGAGACAGCCGCGTCCTCGTGGACCGAAGCTGACGATCATTACAAATGCTGGTGGGCCCGCAGTACTGGCAACGGATGCTGCTGTATTGAATGGGGCGGAATTAGCTTCTTTACAAGAGACTACATTGCAACGATTGGATGAATTTCTTCCGAAAGCCTGGAGTCATAGCAATCCTGTCGACATTCTCGGAGATGCCACCCCTGAAATCTATGCTCAAACAATTCATGCTGTTTCTTGCGATGAGCACACTGATGGTGTCCTTGTGGTCTTGTCGCCGCAGGATATGACGGATCCCACGGCGACAGCCAAAGCGCTTGTTCCTTATGCCCGACTCAGTGGAAAGCCCTTATTGGCGAGTTGGATGGGCGGAGAAGCTGTGGAGAAGGGAACTAGAATTTTAACTCATGCGCATATTCCTGTTTTTGAGTATCCCGATGATGCGGCCAAGACATTTGCAGCGATGTGGCAATACAGTCAAAATATTGCCAGTTTGTATGAAATGGCAGATCTGGGGAAAAATGACTATAGCCCCAAAGCGAGCTGTTCGAAAGATTCTGCTGTCGCTAAATTAATCGATGAGGTCAGTGTCCAAGGGCGAACACTGCTGACAGAAGCTGAATCGAAGCAATTATTATGCCTTTGCGGCATTCCTGTAGTCGAAACAGTCGTTGCAGACAGTGCTGAAAAAGCTGTTCAATTAGCGAAAAAGATGGGGTTTCCCGTCGTGCTCAAATTGTCTTCGGAAAGTATTACCCATAAGTCGGATGTTGGCGGGGTTAAGCTTAATCTGGGGACTGAAAAAGAAGTCTTCAATGCCTTTGAGGAGATCAAAGAGAGTGTAACCCACCTTGCCGGTGCCTGCCATTTTCACGGAGTTACAGTTCAGAGGATGGTTTTGAGAAAGGGGTATGAATTAATTCTCGGGAGTACGACGGATCCTCAATTTGGCCCTGTCATCCTTTTTGGGGCCGGAGGACAGCTTGTTGAAGTGTTTAAAGATAAGGCGTTGGCTTTGCCCCCACTGACAACGATGCTGGCGCGGCGTTTGATGAAAAAGACAAAGATTTATGAAGCATTACATGGGGTGCGAGGACAAAAAGCTGTGGATCTTAGCGCATTGGAAGATGTATTGATTAATTTTTCACGGATGGTCGTGAATAATCCACGCATTATGGAGTGCGATATCAATCCGCTGTTGGTGTCGAGCAATGAAATGGTTGCTCTGGATGCGCGTATAGTGCTCCATTCTAACGACATTTCCGATGAAGAGCTTCCACGATCGGCGATCCGCCCCTATCCGCTGGAGTATGTCTCCACGCTGACTCTTAAAGATGGAACCACTGTCACTCTGCGTCCGATCTTGCCGGAAGATGAAAAAATGGTCATTCACTTCCATAGGGAATTATCGGAAAATACAGTGCGCCAGCGATTTTTTGAATTTATGACTTTGAGCGAAAGGGTGGCGCATGAGAGGTTAATGCGGATTTGTTTTCCGGATTACGATCGGGAGTGGACGATTGTGGCTTCAACTGCCGCTTCCAAAATGATTGGTGTCGGCAGGTTGTCTCGCATTCCAGGGACCTCTTATGCCAGATTTTCGATGATCATTGTCGATGCTTATCACAATTTAGGGTTGGGTACCGGATTATTGAAACATCTTGTGGACATTGCCAAGCGGGAAAAAATTAAGATGATTGACGCTCGCATTCTAACGGAAAATGCTGGAATGATAGCCATCTGCCGCCGTTTGGGATTTAAAATATCGCAGGATAAGGATCCGTATATCACGCAAGCCCGGTGGGTTGATGGACACTAGAGAAGTTGCGATAGGGATTGTAAAGAAGCTTGTTTTAGCAGGATATACAGCCTATTTTGCTGGAGGCTGGGTGCGCGATCATTTGATGGGGCACCCTTCGGAAGATATTGATATTGCTACGGATGCTCCTCCTGAGGTGATTCTCGACCTGTTTCCCAGAACGCTGCTTGTGGGATTGGCCTTCGGCGTTGTCGTCGTCATCGTCAATGGACACCAATTTGAGGTGGCAACATTTCGGCGTGATCTGGAATATGTTGATGGAAGGAAACCGACACAAATAGAGTTGGCCACACCAGAAGAAGATGCTTCCAGGCGTGATTTTACCATTAATGGGATGTTCTACGATCCGCTGGAGGGAGTCATTCACGATTTTGTCCAGGGCGCCGAAGATCTAAAGTTGGGGGTAATCCGCGCGATTGGAGATCCGGACAAGCGCTTTATTGAGGACCGTTTGCGTATGATCCGCGCTATCCGATTTTCCTCTCGTTTTGGCTTTAAAATAGATCCTGAGACAGAAACGGCAATTATGGCTAGTGCCGACACCTTATTTCCTGCTGTCGCTATGGAGCGCATTTGGCAGGAATTTGGAAAAATGGCGAAATATCCCCATTTTGACCGGGCCATCCTCGACATGCACCGCCTTGGATTACTCCCTGTTATTTTTCCGGCACTTGCGGGTGTTCATCTCGATGTGATACGAAAGTATGTTTCCGTATTTCCCTCTTTTCCCCAAGGTACAGCGCCTGTTTTATTTTTGATGCAATTATTTCCACAAGCCACTTTGAAGGACGCTGAAGAGCTTTGTATTTATTTACATATAAGCAATGTGGAAGCCAGTCTTGCGGGATTTTTTGTCTCGATGAGGGGGAGTATAGAAAGTGAACAGACCCTAGGCATTGTGGATTTGTCCCTTTGGGTACAGAAATATGCCCATCCTGCCGCCACTAAGTGTTTGGATATTATTGCGTCCCGAATGGAAAAAGAATCATTTCTCCATCAGCACCATGAACGGATGGCAAAGTTGGAACAGCACATCCAAAGAGTGCGTGACAAAACTCCTATTGTCAGTGCCGCCATGCTGCAGAAGCATGGAATCCCGCCAGGGAAGCAGATGGGGCTCCTCATTAAAGAAGGTGAGCGTATTGCTATTTTGCATGACTTCAGATCTGCCGATGAGGTATTATCTATCTTAAAAGGAAGTCACCTATGGCCGAAAGCATGAAACGTCTTACAAGTACCCAGCATCCACTGGTCAAACACCTGGTAAAATTACGGCAGAATCGCGACTATCGCTACGAACATAAAAGTCTGGTCATTGAAGGGATCAAACCTGTGGAAGAGATTGTTCGACATAATCGTCTCAAAACAATTATTGTCTATAACGAAGCCTCTATCCCCTTAGGCGCAGAAGCAGATGAGATTGTTGAGGTCAACGAAGCGGTCATGCGAAAAATATCAGGGATGGAAAATCCGGAAGGATTGATTGTTGAAATTGCCATGCCACAGCCTTCTTCATTGAAAGATGCCCATCACGTGATCGTCCTGGATGGTATAAACGATCCCGGTAACTTGGGAACCTTGTTGCGTTCCGCTCTGGCTCTTGGTTGGGATGGTGCCTTTATCCTTGGTGACTGCTGCGATCCATTCAATGAAAAAGCTCTTCGTGCGGCACGTGGGGCAACTTTTAGACTTCCCTTGGGATGGGGCGACTGGACCTCACTCAAAAAAATGACTGAGGCCAATGGCCTCACACCCCTCGTTGCCGATGTAAACGGAATCGAAGTCACTCAAGTAAAAAAACAGGATCGTATCCTATTGATAATGGGCAATGAATCGCACGGTGCCTCTAAAGAGGCCAAAGCGTTTGGCCAATCAGTCTCTATTTCTATGCCCGGAGCTATGGAGTCCCTGAATGTCGCCGTGGCCGGAGGGATATTGATGTATGCATTGCGCCAGGTATCTCGATGAAATCCGCAGAAGAAAATGAAAAACACAAAGTACCCAGAAAATGGGTAGGATGCGAATTGGAGTCGGCTTATTTTGGTGACGAGCGTAAACATGGCAGGGCGGAACGGAAGTTGGCTTCTGCAAAGGACCGTTCAAAATACAAAAAAACCGACCAGCGAAAGCAGGCTAACCAAGAACAAAAAGATCTCGTTGAGACCGATGACCTAAAAAAAGGTCGGGTTTTATCTATTGCATCGCAGGGGATTATTGTCGAGGCAAATGGGGACATGTTATCGTGCACGCTGCGTGGAGCCCTGAAAAAAGACAAAACATTACTTAAAAATCTTGTCGTTGTCGGTGATTTTGTCTTGTTTTCACAAAGCGATCAAAAGGAAGGCTTGATCGTTCAAGTCGAGCCGCGCCGTACGGTATTATCACGCGCTGACAACCTGTCCCGTCGTAAAGAACAACTCATTGCAGCAAATATCGATCAGGTGATCATCACAGCTTCTGTTGTCTCGCCGGAACTCAAGCCGTCCCTGATCGATCGTTATATTATCGCCACGCAAAAGGGGGGGATGGAACCGATCATTGTCGTCAATAAGATAGATTTGTTGACGGCTCCGGATCAAGATCCGATTGTCCAAGAGGCGGATAAAGAGATGTTCGAAGAGCTCATGAAAGCTTATAAGGCTGTGCACATACCCGTGATCCCTGTTAGTGTCCAGACAGGTGAAGGGATGGATGCCTTGAGACAAGCAATGAAGGGGAAATCGTCAGTCTTTTCTGGGCAATCCGGAGTAGGAAAATCCTCGTTGATCAACACCATCACAGGAAAAAGCTTGCGTATCGGAGACATGGTTGGTAAAACTAATAAAGGGTCTCATACAACAACAACAGCGCAGTTGATCCCATTGGACTCTGGCGGCTGGTGCATTGATACTCCTGGAATTAAAAGTTTCGGTGTGTGGAATCTGGACAAAGATGAGGTGAAATGCTATTTTCCAGAGATATCCGCATATGGTCACAAATGTCACTTTCCTGATTGCTCACATCATCATGAGACTGGATGTGCTGTTATCGAAGCCGTCGAAAGAGGGGATATTTCGTGGCTCCGCTATGAATCTTACCTGATGCTTAAACAAAGTGTTGCTGAAGATCACTGCCGCCGCTAACGGTACGGAAAAATGCGATGAGATTGAATTTAGAGTGCGTGTGACTTGTCACCGCTTTCATAGGGCTCGACTTGTCGAGCTTTTATTACAATAATACCGATAAAGGAACAGTTATGTCGTACATCAGATCTATCAAAGCTATAGAAATACTCGATTCCCGTGGAAATCCCACCGTTGAAGTGATGTTGTCTACCGACCGCAATATCATTGCTAAAGCCGCTGTTCCCTCCGGTGCCTCCACAGGAACGCATGAAGCAGTAGAGTTACGTGATGGAGATCCCAAACGCTACGGCGGCAAAGGGGTACAGCAAGCAATCGCCCATATCAACGGGCCAATCGCACAAATTTTGGTGGGCGAGCATGTGTTCGATCAGCGGCGTCTGGATTTGATGATGGTGGCAAGCGACGGTACAGAAAATAAAGGGCGTTTTGGCGCCAATGCGATTTTGGCGGCTTCTCTGGTATTGGCGCGGGCCGGCGCTCTGACAGCACAAGAACCTCTGTACCGTTATATTGGTGGCTGCAATGCCTATATCCTCCCATGTCCTATGATGAACATCATCAATGGAGGGGCACATGCGGATAACTCGTTAGATTTCCAGGAGTTTATGATCCGTCCCGTGGGAGCACCTACTTTTAAGGAAGGGTTGCGTTGGGGAGCAGAGATTTTCCACACATTAAAAGCCCTACTGAAAAGCGAGGGTCATGCGACGTCTGTTGGAGATGAAGGGGGCTTTGCGCCGAATATTTCTTCCAATGAGGTAGCGATCGAGCTGATTTTGCAGGCTATTGAGAAAGCTGGCTACCGCCCCGGATCACAGGTGACGTTAGCTTTAGACTGTGCCGCGTCAGAATTCTATGACAAAGCAACCAATACCTATATCGAAAAGAAAAGAAAAAAACGCAAAGAAAAATATGCTGAACGCTCGGCGGAAGAGCAAGTCGCTTATCTGGAACAGTTATGCGCAAAATATCCTATTGACTCGATTGAAGATGGACTGGATGAGGCCGATTGGGCAGGGTGGAAAATCCTTTCCCACCGTCTGAATCATAAGGTGCAAATTGTCGGAGATGATCTATTTGTGACCAATCCAAAATTTCTGATGAGAGGGATTAAAGAAGGGATTTGCAACGCTATCTTAATCAAATTAAACCAGATCGGCACATTAACAGAAACCCTGGAAACGATCCAGTTAGCGCAAACACACGGGTATGCTGCCGTGATTTCCCATCGTTCCGGTGAGACGGAAGATAGCTTTATCGCAGATGTCGCCGTCGGAACAAATGCCGGCCAGATCAAAGCCGGGTCACTGTCCCGCTCCGACAGAGTCGCTAAATACAACCGCTTACTCAATATCGAAGAGGGGATGGATGGCTGCGGCCGCTACATCGACAGCAACCGTTTCCGATAAACAGGACATTGAGGATGAGAGAGCGCTTTATCGTCTTCGGTTTGCCGAAGACGAGTGCGACTTCTTCCAATATTTCACTTTTCG
>JBAWVE010000019.1:0-18369 GCA_037147435.1 Parachlamydiaceae bacterium | reverse complement strand
CGCTACATCCTTTACATCCTGAGCAGCAGGTGTTTTCACAGCCGCTACATCCTTTACATCCTGAGCAGCAGGTGTTTTCACAGCCGCTACATCCTTTGCATCCTGAGCAGCAGGTGTTTTCACAGCCGCTACATCCTTTGCATCTTGAGAAGCAGGTGTTTTTGCTGTCTCTACAGCCTTTGCATTTTGAGCAACAACGAGAGCATTTGTTGGATCATCACCACCGCTTAGATCGACAGCCCACTGCTGGTTATTCACCCATTCATTTGAATCCATTGGATACAATTTTGTCTTGTCTTCATCAATCGAAGCAAAACTGACCTGCAGAGTACGTGGATTTAGATAAGCGCAAAAATAAATGTTTTTTGTGCCATCATTCCAGTTTGTAAAAGCAAACTTGATTGCCGCTTTCTGCAGAATTGCTTGATCTCCATTAGACAGTGACTGAATCAACTGACCATCCAAAATCAACTCAAGCTCTGCTTTCTGACCGGCGTTTAGAGGAACGAGTACCTCTATGCCGTTGAGAAGACGCTGAGTATATTTTTGTACTGTCAAAGGCGCAGCACCCAATTTGTCGATCAAAGCCTGGTATTGACTTTCATCCGGAAGAATCTCAGACAAGACCGAGTACATTCCATTAGCTAATGCTGCTTGTGCATTAGCATCGATCTGACGTGACGCAACCTGTAAAGAAGGAACAATCAATGCTTGACGGATCCAATAATCGATTGTTTGCCCACTACGCAAGAATGCAACTATATCAGGATTCGTTGGATCAAAATTAAAAGCGTGCTGAGGACTATTCATCATACATAGCTCCGGAGGCGCTTTCTTGGCAATACTTAAGCACCAAGATAGGAGGTCCTGTGTATTTTTAGGAACATAGCCTACAGCAATCTGACTATCATCCTTGCCATCGTCAACATAATTGACTTCAAAAGGATCATCTCCGTCGCAGCTTTGCATTGGAGTACTCGACAGGATTTGGTAGTTTTGCACCGGATTGGACACCGACTGGTTGGCACTGTCATAAGCCCAAAGAACATCCTGCAAAAATGTATTAGTCCCAACGTATTGACTTAAAGTAACAGCAGCAGCATGAGCATCTTTAGAAACCCCTAAAGACAATTCCGCTGCAGAGATACTGCTTAACACGAGCTGTCTAAAATCTTCTGGTGTTGCCACCTGTTTTCCCATTTGCTTAGAATCGCCCGGTACACGCGCATAGAGTTGGAATCCACCTTGGGATGAGCTCCCATCGGAAGCAACCTGTTGTAAAGGAATACTTGGATTGTAGATCAAACGAAACGAGCTATTGAGTTTGTCACTGAGCGCTTTTTGCAATGCAATCGCCTTTCGATTTGACAATAAGGAATTAAATGCAGGCTTAATGGCTTGTGCCACTGCCGAGTTGATATTTCCTCGGATATAATCCTGTACGCGGTCTTCAGCCATTGCTGCAAACGCACACTCGGTGGAACGTTGGACAGGATTATTTGTCAAGCTGCTAAAAGCATATAATCCTTGCGATAGCAACGCATTGACATTGCTGCCTGGAACGGCTGATGCAACCACTTGAGCCGTCGCAGCAATAACCTGTGCTGGAGAAACGTTAATTGAACCTTTAACATTACCATTAAACAAAACCTTCAAGACGCTCTGCAGCAGACTGGAGACATTCTCACCACCCACAGCATTACTCACTGCAGCAAAACCTGGTGCGCTGAAAAGGGAGAGATTAGAACCCTGTACTACACCCGAAGAATTAAGAGTAAACGCACTGCTTAAATCACTGTCCGCAAGCACCGTTACAAAAAAGAAATTATCTTGAACAACACCCACGCTAGAACTGATAAATCCTTTTTGCACAATTTGAGCATAATGGCTAGCAGCATGCCTGAAGAATTTTTCATGATCCCGTTCCAACCCGGCAACAGCAAAACAATCCCCTACAGGCCCTTGGTTGTATGGAGCAAACAACGCTGACAGTACAGCCACTTTAGCCTGTCTATCTGTCACGGCGTCATTAACATGCAAGCTGAAAAGCCCTCGCAGCACTGCGCTTGCCGCCACTGCTTTGGACGACGGTTTCACGATTGAATCGAAAAATGGCTGCCATGAAGCATCGAGTTGATCCAGTACATTGCCGATAATGACTTCATATGTCTCCGGTTGTTGTGGAACAAAAGCAGCTTTTGCTGATTGACAGAGTTCAGTCTTAAGCCTGCCATTGGAATCGATCAACAAGTCGGCAAGCAGAAGAGCTTTACGCATCCCGTAAGCGATATCGACATTTTGGACTCCCACAGTTTTCTGTAAAGCGGCATATTGGGCTAAAGCTGCTAAGGCTTGCGTGATCCCTGTTGGATCAGCAGTCTCTTTTCCAGCTTTAGGAGCCTGAGGCTTACCTACCGAAGGCCTTGCTGCAGAACATAGACTCGGAGTCACGACAGCAAAAGCACACGTTGCTGCTAGAACATATTTCATTAACTTCATTGCACCCTCCAAAAGATGATATAAAATGGTATTCCTGGAAAGAATTGGGGGTACGTCTTGGCGCTACCTCTTTTTCTTTCCAGGGAACAAAAAAGATCCTTTAGGAATGAAATACTTGAAATAAAAATTAATATCAATAATTTTTTTATTTTTTTCCACTACCGGCAAGAGTGGAGTTTTTTCTTCTACTGCTGAAGCAAAAAGAGGGGTGTTGATAAAATTTATGCTTGACTTGGGAAATGAAAAACCCCTAAACAAAAGCCAACAACAAAGAATAATTGCGAACGTTTAGGCACAATGAGCAAGTCGAAGAAAAAACCCGTATTTTACATGCTGCTATTTACCGGATTGATTCTGCTTGCGATTTTGTTGATGCAGCCACTGCAAGTCTATTTTTTCAGCCCCGACATTGCCGTCCTATTTCCTAAAGGGATCATTGCTATAAAGGAACGAGACCTCTTATTTTTCATCCAAGCCCTGATGCTGCTGGTCATTATTCCGGTTTATATCCTCACTTTTATTTTCTCGTGGAAATACAGGGCCGATAACAAAAAAGCCACGTATGACCCCGATTTGATCGACCATCGCGGCGCCGAAGTCGTCTGGTGGGGACTTCCCCTCATTATGGTTTTGATCGTCGGGGGAATCACCTGGGTCAAGACCTATGAGTTGGATCCTTACAAACCCATCATTTCAGACAAAAAAACATTAACAATCGATGTCGTGGCACTGCAGTGGAAGTGGCTTTTTATCTACCCTGAAGAAGGGATTGCCACAGTTAATTATCTCCAAATTCCTAAAGGAACACCCGTCCGCTTCAACATCACTGCCGATGCTCCGATGAACTCATTTTGGATCCCCGACTTGGGGGGACAAATTTATGCGATGCCCGGAATGAGGACAGAGCTCAATCTGATGGCTGATGAAGTCGGTGAATTTCGCGGATCATCCGCAAATATTAGCGGCGAAGGGTTTGCCGGGATGCATTTCATCACCAAGGCATCGACGGAAGAAAATTATCTCGCTTGGGTGCATAGTGTAAAACAGTCTACAAAGAGCCTTAACTGGAAAGAGTACCAAATACTGGCTGTTCCAAGTCAAAATAATTCTGTGGGACTTTATCAACTCACTGATAAAACCATTTTTATGCAGATCATCATGAAATATATGGCACCGCCAAAAAAAGAGTAACAAATGTTTGGTAAATTAACACTAGATGCTTTCACTCACGATACCGTTCAAAGCATGGCTGTTTACGGCGGCATTTTCACCGGAGCGATAATTATCGCCCTGTTATTTTATCTGAAACGATGGAAATGGCTGTGGCGTGAATGGATTACAACTGTGGATCCAAAACGGATTGGCATCATGTATATTGCTGTAGTTCTGGTCATGTTCCTCAAGGGATTTGCCGATGCACTAATGATGCGGATGCAGCAGGCCCTAGCCGTAGGTGATGCCCAGGGCCTGCTCACTTCCACCCATTTTCAGGAAGTGTTCTCTGCGCACGGAACAACCATGATTTTTTTCGTCGCCATGGGCTTTATGTTCGGAATCATGAATCTTCTTATCCCTTTGCAAATAGGTGCTAGGGACGTTGCATTTCCCTTTCTAAATGCCCTGAGCTTCTGGTTATTTACTGCAGGGGCAATGTTGACACTTACTTCACTCGCGGTGGGCCATTTTTCAGTATCCGGATGGTTGGCATACCCTCCGCTTTCCGGTCTGGAATATAGTCCGAATGAGGGAGTCGATTACTGGATTTGGATGGTGCAGATTTCGGGTGTCGGAAGCACGTTGTCGGGAATCAACTTCTTAGTCACTATCCTGAAGATGCGGTGTCCGGGAATGACGCTGATGAAGATGCCGATATTTGTATGGAGCTCATTATGCTCAATGGTACTTGTTATTTTTGCCTTCCCAATATTAACAGCAACGCTTCTGATGCTTACAGTAGACCGCTATCTCGGCATGCATTTTTTTACAGCGGGCGGCGGTGGCAATCCAATGATGTATGTCAATCTCATCTGGGCATGGGGGCATCCTGAAGTGTATATTTTGATCCTCCCCGCATTCGGAATCTTTTCAGAAGTTGTCCCGACATTTTCGGAAAAACGCCTTTTTGGCTATGTCTCCATGGTCTGGGCTCTTGTGATGATCACGGTCCTCTCTTTCATCGTCTGGCTTCACCATTTTTTCACCATGGGGGCAAGCTCTAATGTCAACGCCTTTTTCGGATTGGCCACCATGCTGATCGCCATTCCTACCGGAGTCAAAATATTCAATTGGCTATTCACAAAATTTCGCGGCCGTGTCCACTTCACATCGCCCATGCTGTGGTTTTTTGCCTTTGTCCTCAATTTCAGCGTGGGAGGGATGACGGGGATATTACTTTCTTCCCCGCCAGTGGACTATCAGGCCCATAACAGTTTGTTTTTGATTGCCCACTTTCATGGAATGGTTATCGGCGGCGTCCTCTTCGGATTTTTTGCAGGCTTTACGTACTGGTTCCCCAAGTTCACAGGTTTTTTTCTTGATGAGAAACTTAACAGGTATGCTTTCTGGTGCTGGCTGGTCGGATTTCTTGTGGCATTTATGCCTCTTTACATGTTGGGATTCATGGGAGCCACCAGACGCCTGGACCACTATGAAGCCTCCACCGGATGGCATCCCTTATTTGTCATCGTCGCCATCGGAGCCCTCATCATCCTGTGTGGAGCTACCATTCAGTTTCTGGGGTTATTCTGGAGTATAAAAAACCGGAAGAAAAATTGGGACCACAGTCATGGCGATCCATGGAATGGCAGGACGTTGGAGTGGTCTATTCCATCACCTCCACCCATCTATAACTTTGCCATTATTCCTACAGTGAACCAGATCGACCCACTCTGGGCCGCGAAGCGAGGGCAGCTTGCCCTGTTTAACCATAGATATGAAGACATCCATTTGCCTGTTAATACTCCAATGGGATTGTATATTGGAGCTCTCAGCATGGTTTTTGGATTTTCCATGACCTGGCACATTTTTTGGCTGGCTTTCATCAGCTTTGCCGCCATTGTTGTATGTGCAATTATACGCCTATCGGAAAAAGACCAGCACGAAATCATTACAGCAGATCAAGTGAAAAAAATTGAGGAAGCGCACCCCAAACAAAATTATTTCCACCATTTTCCAAAAGGTGTCGCTTAACATGACCAGATCATTGACTGTCCACCACGCCGCAGATCCCAATGCCAGCAGTAATGTCCCTGATACCCATCAGGACACATTTTCCAAAACCATCCTCGGGTTTTGGATCTACCTGATGACCGACTGTATGGTCTTTGCCACTTTATTCATCACGTATGCGGTCCTTCATGACAGAACCTTCGGAGGACCCTCCTCTCACGACCTTTTTAACCTATCGACAGCCTTTGCTGAAACGATGATTCTGCTCTTCAGCAGCGTGACCTGCGGATTCGGCGTGTTATCTGCTGTACGCGATAAAAAAAATCACGCCATCAGCTGGTTTGCCATTACTTTTCTCTTGGGTGCAACCTTTGTCGGAATAGAAATTAACGAATTTACACAGATGGTGCGAGAGGGACATAGCTGGAGAGAAAGCGCCTTTTTATCCTCGTTTTTCACCCTGGTTGGCACCCACGGGGCGCACGTCTCTGTAGGATTACTATGGATGGGTGTCATAATGGCCCAATTGTATTGGGTTGGAGTAACCGTCGAAACATTTAGAAGGATCGTCGTTTTCAGCCTCTTTTGGCACTTTCTGGATCTGGTCTGGATCTTCATTTTTACGTTTGTTTACCTGATGGGAGTGATCTGATATGCATACCGACCTCAGCCTAAAAGAAATGAAAAAAGAGTGGCATGGATCCTTAAAATCTTACGTGATAGGATTCACTGCATCGATTCTGTTGACTTCAGCCTCTTTTATTTTAGTCATCATGCACTGGATATCCAAAGAAACATTGATCTTCACGATCGTCGGACTTGCCTTTGCCCAAGCCATCATCCAATTACTCTTCTTCCTGCATATCGGCCAGGAAGCCAAACCTCGCTGGGAAACCCTTATCTTCTGCTTTATGGTGCTCGTCTTGTTGATCATCGCCCTCGGCTCCCTATGGATCATGTACGACCTCGATGGCCGCATGATGTAGCCTATACCTCACGAGTAATGGATATTCTTAACTTTACTGCAAATGTTAAATTGTGGTAGTGTTAAAGCAATCGGAGGTTACTTTATGAGAGAACAGCATCAAACACCAAGCCGTCTAAATTTTGAATTCCCTGAAGAAGCGCGCAAACATCTAAAGATTCAGGCTATTAAATTAGGAATCAGTGTGCGCGAATTAGCGACTCAGGCAATTTTAGAAAAACTCGAAACCTTAGAATTGCAAGCGGACACTGAAGCTGCAGAATGCGCATGGAAACGACATTTAGCGAGTGGAAGCAAAACGATTTCCCATGAAGAGATGATGAAGAAAGTAGGGTGGGATGAGTTATAAGATTCAATATGACATAGACCTTAGCAAAGCATTGAGCAAAATCCCTAAACATGATGTAAAATCCATCAAAATAACAATTGAAGATCTAGCTATTAATCCCAGACCACACGGTTCCATTAAATTATCTGGAAAAGAATTATACAGAACCCGTCACGGCAATTATCGAATTACATACAAAATATTCGACGACAAATTGGTCATAATAATCTTGGACGTAAATAACAGAAAGGACGTGTACAAAGAAATTTAAATATAAGAAATTTGACGATGATTACCCGCACAAGGGAAACCTTCAGTCTTCTGATTTACCCTTGTGTATAAAATCAGTCATTAATAATTTCTATTAAATTGTGAGAAGCAGTGGCAGAGCGAACTGCAGGAAGGAGTCCAGGTCTGTGTAGGTAGAGGTCAATATTGCCTGGCGCCGCCCCAACAATTCTGCATTTCCTTTAAAGAGAAATCCCATAAGCTGCTTCATCTTATTGATTTGCGTTCGTACAGGCATATCACACGGAGTATATTGCCTATAAGCATTAATATAACGGACAAGCTTTTCCGGCGATGTGTCATATGTTTTCCCGGCAAAATGGCTGCGGATTTGGTGAAAAATAAAGGGGTTAATCACACTCCCTCTTCCGATCATCAACGCATCGCACTTTGTATGAGACAACATCCTGAGTGCGTCAGCAACAGTCAAGATATCTCCATTGCCGACAACGGGAATTTTAAGAATTGTTTTAGCCTCAGCAATGAGGTCCCAGTTGGCGGGAGGCCCATACCCATCAGCCTTTGTGCGTGGATGTAATGTCAGGTAGCTAATCCCACTTTCCTGAGCAGCCAGCAGATTTTCTTTAAAGAGTGAGGTGTCTTCGTAACCCGAACGCATTTTGACAGTTACCGGTATGGAGACTGCTTTGACGACGGCTTTGGCGTTTTCATGCAAGAAATTGGGGTCTTTGAGAAGGCTGGAGCCAGCACCGTGCCCCGTGACTGTATTCGATGGACACCCGCAATTGATGTCGATGCGTGGCGCCCCTCTTTTTTCCAGTTCTTGGGCCATCGCAGCCATTAAATCCGGGACGGAGCCCATGATTTGAGCCGCAAGAGGAATCGGCAGTGTTTCATCCGCCTGATACTGAGATGCTAGACTTTGCACGTGGGCATTCCTGGGAACGCGCATAAAATCTGTGACAGCCTCGTCAAAGCCTCCGACAGAAGCCATAGCTTTACGGAAGCTGCGGTCGCCCACGCCTTCCATAGGAGCGAGGATGAGATAGGGACAATAGTGGGAATCTTTAGGCAGAAAAGTCAAGAGTTAACCCAAATTTCTAACAGTTTCCTGGGTGTTGCATTCATTATTTTAGATGTTTTATTTTTCATTATACTCCTTTCAGAAATCCATGATACACGATAATGCATTATTTTTGCAAAAGGCTTATTCAATAAAAGCTTAGTCAAGACCAAGTAATAAAAAAACTACTGTTATTAATTAAATTAATCTATAATACATAAACAAGGAAGAAAGTTACTGTCTAATAAGGAAATTTATTTTATGGATGATATTTCATTTAAAAATCAATGTGAAAATTTTATCAACTCGTTATCATTAAATAAAAAGGATGATCCCCCGACAATCAAGTCTGCCTTAGAAATGATTGGGTCCGCGACATCGATCCAACCGGAAGATGTTTCCCTGCTCCATACCATAAAAGATAAACTCAAGCTGATCGAAAGCTCTAATCCCAATATTAAAGTCCTTGCGCACCGCATTGCGTCCATAGAGCAGCACTTTAAATTCCCCTCTTTGTTGTCTGCTCCTATTGAAGAAAATCTCACTGAAAAGGATATGTTCCAAATATTTGCTGATCCATTCGGAAAAAACTCCCCTTTGGAAGGAGGACATCCTGACAAAATGTTAACCCATCTGATAGCATACTTGAACAACAGAGAAGCCGGAGGAACCCCTGTTTGCCCCCAATCACAAGAAATCATCAAAGAACTCCAACAAGCCCTGACAATTGTTGAAAACAAATATTCTGCCGACGACACTAAGGTTGCTATCGAACAGTGCATCCAGCAGGGGAGTTCCACGTTGCTTCCCGGAGGATGGAAAGGATATAACTCCGGCCATGCCATGCTCTACGAACTCTCTTTCGACAAAGAAACTAACGAGGGAACTTTACGCGTGTTTAATACAGGTTCCGGTAGCCAAAACCATGAAAATAAAAACGTTGGCTACAAAATCAAGGTTTCCCCTATTGAGTGGACCCCCATTGACCCAGAGAAGCTAACATCCCCAGCATTCTTAAAAGCACTTGAAGATTTAAAGTCTGGCGGATCTTCCCCTATAAGTGAGGATATCTATCACGGCTTAAAAACGGTTTTGGGAAGTTTCCCCAAATTTCCGGAAACTTGGGAAGAAAGCCAAGAAGCCACCCCTTCGATAAAACTGACAGAATCAATAGACTATGTACAACAGCAACGGGCCGGCACGTGTTCATTCTATTCCATTTTGGCTTTCCTTAGAACAAAAATGAATTTGAATGAATACAGAAAATTTAAGTGCGACCTGCGGATACAAACTCTGGTGGACTATATCTTCCACGGGGAATCCATCAAAAAATTATCGATTGGCCCTCTTGAAGGAGAAGCAGTCAACCCTGAAACCCTCGCTCATTATAACCTTCTTGATGCAAGTGTTGACGAGATGGCACTTCGGGTCAACAGACTTTTCCAAAAGGGTGTTCTTAACGAGGCAGACGTTGTTACGTATTATAAAGTTTTGGCTCCAGTTAAGGAAAACCTGTCCGAGATAAAATCGAAAGTATACCAAAAACCCGAAGCTGGACTAGATAGTACGTACTTACCTTGGGATCCAGTGGAATCAGGTCACATGTCCCCATCAATTATATCCAGTCTATCTAACATCGACCACAAACCGGAAATTTGTTTATCAGTCCACTCCACAGCACTCGAACAGATTAATACAATGACATTTTCTGCAGACCATCCCATGACGGCGCCCCAGCTTCAGGAAATCCACGACACATTGACCCAAGTTTTTGATGACAAAAAGTTTGGAGTCGTCGTTCACGGCGCAGTTTCTCTGATTGGAAAACTTCCGCTTGCACCTGAATTTTGGATAGGAATCGACCCTGTTGACGGGATCTTAAAGCTCAAACAACTAGCCGCTTTAATCTTGATCGGCAGAAAACGTGGAGAACACCCTTTGGAAGTGATCCCTGAAGAACTAGCCGCCATGAATAAAATCATGACGATTCAAGTCCTTCTATTGCGACAGAAGCATCCATTTTTTAATGATAAATACCTCGTTCCACTGGAACGGGTCACCAGAAACCTCCAGTTCATCAATGAAAAAACCCATCAAGAACTTATGGAGGAGGGCAAGTTACCTCCACATGACCCTTCATCCATGATTTTTCCTTCAGATATTTTACAAATATTGTGTGGAGGAAGGGAAAGCGTCAGCGATATCGCAGTCCAACAGCTAAATGAATTAGTATCGCCCGAGAAAAAGATGCCAATCCCTGATTTTTTCAGAAACCATGATACAAAGACTCTAGCCAATATGCTTTCTAATGATAAAACACTTTTTCCATATAATTCCATCGAAGATTCTCTCACTCAGAAGTTAAATTTTTACCTGGCCAACAAACTGCTCCCCACGGAGTTTTCCTCTTTACGGGACACTCTCTTATTATTTCTTCTGGCAACTGAACGTCAGGAATTTCAACCAGATTCAACTAATGGTCAGTTGACACCGGAAACTATTCTTCACAATATGAACCCCTGGAATCCTCAATCACACTCCAGGTCCTTTCCTTGCAATTGCTCCCATTCAAAACGTTTCGACGATCAAAATTCATGGATTGAACATTCAAAAAAAATATTCCAACATCACTTGTATTGGTTTACAGATATGAAGGATCCTGAATTACTAATGTTCGCGCGCTGTTTCTGTCAAACAGCACAAGATGCCCAGGATGACAGATCCTCCGAATTTTCACTAACAGAGGAAACAGTAAGAAAAGGTGCCATTGATCCCAAATATGTTATGGGAAGTCCCTCTGTATTATTTACAGACAAAGCTTTTTTTCACACACCAAAAATTCTCGAGTTGTGCCATATTTTCACTTCGCCACAACACCAAATAAGCCGCGCCATCGGCTATTTTAACCAACATCCGGAAATCATTTCTGATCCCGACTATCAGAGACTTTTGATGCAAATGGTGTTTGGACATCGCAAAGGATACGCTCGTATTAGTAAGAACGAAGGAGATCTGTTAGGCCATTTCTTAACGGAAAACCTAAAGTTAGCCCTGGAATCCAAAAATAATGTTTCCACAGCCATTTTTCTGATACGGATGAACCGGTATCTTTCACTCGCAGAGAACTTCAATCCAATATTTTTATCTTTAGATAAAATTCAAGGGATCCTCGAAAACAAAACAATGGATCCGGAAATCAAGAGTCTTGCCTTTGCCGAATACATCTCTGCCCTTGGAGCTCTTAAGGAAAAAAATCCACAGTATCAACTATCCAAAGACCAACTCGGTTTGCTGTTAAAGGGAATTGCCTGGATCGGACTTAATCCTCTCGCAAAAAATGAGGCAAATTCCAGGGTCATCTGGGAAATGGAAGCTACGCGAAATTTATATTTTTCTGACATTAAAGAACACCTTACCCCTGAAGGAAAGCCGAACAACGACGTACTCAACGCGATCCGGAAATCGGTCGTGCCCACAGCGAGTGACACTATTTGGGATTTAGTACAAGGCAGTTCATTGCTTCTTAAAAGCAATGATGATCATTCCGCATATTTCGATCCTGTTAAAGGTTTTTTTAGCGATCGCTCTAGTTTTATGACGCTTCCTCAGCAAATTTCATCCAATAGATTATTTAAAAAGATTTTTACGGGAGATTACAAGGCACAATTTGTAGAACCTGATGTGTATCGAATCACTTACCAAAATGAAGAATACCTGGTGTTCGACAAAAAAGGTTCGTTAGAATGTAATAAAAAATACAATGACAATTGGTGGCAATATTCTACATCATATAAATACATTAACATGGAATATAAAGAATGGTGTTTAGATAATCAAACCCTTTGGGTGAATGTCGAAACAAAAGAGATGCTGATTTTTAATCAGGAAACAGGAGCCCTAGAATACACCATTCCTTACTCAGCCGATGATAACAAATCAGATCCGTTAAAACGTGCATCAGACGGATTAATATTAGGGGACCAGTCACTGCATTTAGGTGACTTTGAGGAAAAGTTTCGTATTTCCGAATGGTACGATCCAAAAACCAAAAAACTTGCTGAAGTCGAACTCCCTCGTTTTAATCTTTCTTTTAAACCTTTTGAATCGAATCCTAATGATCTCTACTGCACACAGCTTCCCGGATGGAAACTGGACAAAAACCGAAATGTATCCGCACTAGGGTCATGCAACTATGCCCTTGCTCTCGTAAATAACAAGGGCGAAAGGAGGATTCTTCTTCCCAATCAACTCTTCCACTCGTCTGGAGAAAAAGACGTGCTGGCCTCTAAAGTGACACGTAGTCAGGAGGCAACAAAAAAATGTGCATACAACTACTTCTGTTTTGATCTCAATGAAAAAGGCGAATTCCAGCTTAATCACAACTCGCAAGCGGCTAATCTCCTTTTGACAAAAACACTTCTGGCGCACCGTCAGTACGATGAGGCAGCCAGAATTCTGTACCGGTTTGGAAAAAAATTAACTGCTTATACGGATGAAGAACTGGAACATCTGGTACAAATTGCTTCGATGGAGGAACTTAATGGTGATCTTTCTGGCAACAGTCGAGCTATTGCCCTCTATGCCTGCTTCTTAGCATTAAATAACGGGGGAAAAGACAACTATGTCAAGGAAAACCCCGAAAAAATTGCTGCACTGTTTGGAAAATACCTCGATTTATACCGCCATATCACCGCCATCAAATTATCAAAATCAGAAGAAATTTCCCTTATCAAGGATTTGAAGGCATTTGGCTGTGGGGATCAAGTCAAATTCAAAAGGCGTCTCGATGAATTAAACCTCCCAATGGACTCAAGGCGAGATCAAGGGGAAATCTCACAAGAAAATTCCCTACGAACCACAAAACAGTTTCGGGTCTATTCAATTCCAAAAGTGTTAAATAACTTTAAACTTGGGGATTATGAAACTACTGTCGATAGCAGTTATAATTATTTTCACAAAGACTTTAACTTTAAAGAACATCTGATTCCTTACATCAAAAAAGCCATTCAGGGGGAACCTCCTCAAGAAGTAGAATGGATTGATACTGCCTCAAAATGCCTGCTGGGGTCAGAATCGATAGAGGCTATTTGCCTAGGACACGTCTTTCAGGAAATTTTTAAAAACCCCCAAAGCTTTGCCATGCCCCCCGAACGGAAGGATCGCTATTCTGTGACTTATTTACAAGAACGGCAACGCTGGTGGGAAAATTTATTAAGGCAGGTCGGAGAAAAGCGTCATGTCCTGGCAAGAACTCCAGAAGAATCTGTGGATATCACACCAAGTGGATATTGTTTAGACCCTAATAAAATTCCCCAAGCTGACACATGCATAGCGCTGGAAACCACGATGCTAAAACGGCAGAATCTCAAAGATACGCTATATTTCACCGAAAATTCGGGAACACCTAAAGAATCGAATGTCACAATGATCCGGGATACCGGCTTTAGATCAACCCAGCCATGTCGCCGCAACTCTCCTGTTCAACATAACATTACTGAGTGGTTTAAAGAAAAAACCAATCAACAAGAACTCGAAATGGGATGTGTGGAGAAAAGGGAACTGAATCGCCTAAAGGAAGACTATACCTGTTTGATGCAGCAAAATGCGTCCCCTGTTTATGAATTGACGAAAGAAGTTCATATAATAGCTGAAGCCTTATCCAATGAAAAAATCAACGAAAAGTGCCTGATAGAAGAGTACAAAAAAGCAATACTTAATATGGCCAATCGCCTTCCCAAAGAAGAGTTCCTACACGCCCAACGATCACTTGAGCTGCTAGGAGGCACAGCGAAAAAAATAATCATGGATGACATTTTATCCAGCCTGGCGCAAAACAATTCGAAAAAGATCAAGGAGCTCAATCCCTATTTGGATGAAGAGTCAGTCAAAGACCTTTACAATCTTACAGCTGATTTCCTGATTTTATCCATCCGTGCCACACAACGGGAAAAGGCATTGGTACTATGCTCTGAAATACAAAAGACAAGTGACCTTGATCACAGGCAAGAGCAGATCCAAGAGTTGGGCGGGCTATTGAATGCTGAACGTACGTATGATCCCTGCAAACGGCCCGCATATCTCGTCTTCGAGTTCTATGCTGAAATTTCCATGAGGCCGGATCAAGTTGAAAAACTCGATCTCTTCTTGAAAGGCGAAAAGACCGATCTGATCATGGAAATGATCATGGGATCGGGCAAATCTAAAGTACTAATGCCATTGCTTGGCCTCATGCGCGCCGATGGAAAAAAACTATCCATGCTCATTGTACCTCCCTCCCTATTTTCGAATATTGCCACAGACACGCAAGAAGCGCTCCAAAAAAATTTCGGCCAATCACTGCGCAGCCTCGACTTTGACAGGGAATCGCCCATAACGACTCGTTCGCTTGAAAAGATTAAAGAGACACTTAGAGCAGTCATTGAAAATAGGGAATGCCTGATCATGACAAGTCGAAGCCTTGAGTCTTTTGTTTTGAAATTCATGGAACTCTACAAATTGTATGAAAAAGTGGGATGCAAATCTGAGAGTGGCCCCTCAATGCAGGCACTGATCCAATCGATAGCAGAGATCCTCCAAATATTTAAATCGCAGGGACTCCCCCTTATTGATGAAGCCGATACCGTATTGAATATTCTTCATGAAGTCAGCTTTAGCACAGGTGGAAAGGAACCTCCGGATAGCCGTCACATTGCGACCATTGGCCTCTTTTACGATATTCTCTATACTGATCCGTATTTCAAAGATTTAGTCTCTCTGGAAAGCGATCCTACTCCAAAGGGAAAGGAAGGATTAACAGAGTCTAGTTATCAGGAACAGATTCAGAAACCCCTCGCAAAAGCTTTTATTGAAAAATTAAAAGAGTCTTCAATAGGCTCCAATACAGATAAAATCCTAAAAAATTATTTTAGAAGTCTTTCGGAAAATGACCAAACATTACTAATTGATTATCTCTGCCGCAACAGTGAGAATGCCACTATAACACAAGATTATTTCAACACTCTCGATGACAAAATTCGTGAAATTTTTGCCCTCGCCGCTGAAGAGCTTTGTGTCCTCCTCCCTCATACATTGCCGAAAATCACCAACGTCAACTACGGATTAGATAATGGAACTGTCGCCATTCCCTACGCCGCTGTCGATACCCCCACTCGCAATTCTCTCTTTGCCAATCCATTTATCACCATGAATTTCACATACCAATCCCTTTTTAAACAAGGGATCAGTCAAGCTGTGATTGAGTCGTACCTGAAAAAACTCCAACGGCAGGTTGCGACAGAAGGAGCCTTCGACATATCACAAATGGAAGCCTGGAAGACATTCCTGTTTTTAAGGGGAGACCTCAATATTCCCTTGGCAAACTTTACACCTGAAGAGCTGCAAAAACTCGTCGAAGAGGTTAATAAAAAACCCCTAGCAAAACTGCACATCATCAAAAATATTCTACTTCCACAAATCGAGATCTACCCAGGAAAAATTAGCTGCAGCGCCATCGATCTAACATCGTTATTCAACTCCCCCATTACGGGATTCACAGGAACTTTGTGGAATGGATCAAGCTTTGACAAGAAGCTGGAACTCCTTTTTTCGGAAGGTACTGATTCAAAGACGATCGATCTGCTTTGGAAAAATAGCCAAGATAAAATCAACATACTTTCCTCTGTAGGAATGGATAACATCTTAGGGCAGCTGAAAAAATATTCGGCAGTCATAGACGTCGGAGGTTACCTCAAAGAAGGCGGAACTGCGGCCATTGCCCAGCGCCTAGCAAAACTTCATGAGAAGCCTGTCTTGTATTACAATGAACATGGAATCCCAGAGTTGACCAACGGCCAAAGCATTGCATCCGTTGCTCCGAAGGATCGGGTCACACTTTATGATCAGAGCCATACGACCGGAGCAGACATCAAACAATCAGATAAGGCGGTTGGAGCACTTACCATAGGGCGGTCGATCTTGCTGCGCGATTTGCTTCAAGGGGCGTGGCGTCTACGTGGATTGGAAAAGCACCAAACCATTGAGTTCCTCATTGATGCCGAAGTCGCACACATCATGCGTCAATCGTTAAATTTAGACCAAGCCACCGCGATTAATTTTTCACATATCTTGGAATTTGCCATTAAAAATCAGTCGCAGCGGCAGGGGGAGGATGCCTTTAAAACATTTACCCAGCAGCTGGAAAGTCTTAATAAGAATTTTTTATTGAATGTTTTACTTGAGGAAAAAACAGATGACAAGCTTAAACAAAAAATATTTAATCTCCTAAATCAATCATGGTTTCAAGAGACTAATAAGAGCTGCGATGCACTCTATGGTAGTATCGTGTTGCCGAAAGACAGTGAACTTGTCCTTGACGAACGATTGAAACAATTTTTTAAAGCCTTAAGCGCCATGCAGGAGAATCTGAAAGATGATTTAGGGCAACTGCCGCATTTAGCCACCCAAATCAGTCAGATGTATCAGCAGGCTACAGAAATACATGCTCGCGCTATAGAGAATGTCCATGAAGAAATAGTATCTACCGATTCAGAACGAAATGGGACGATGGAATTGGATGTCAGCACTGAAGCCTCAAAACAACAGGAAGTGCAAGCTTCCCAACAGTCACAAACTGAGATTGATGTGAATAGTATTCAAATGGATTCAGCAGAAGAAGCCATGTACTTCAAGACTACTGGAGACCTCGTTAAGATCGAACGACTAGATTATAAAGATGCTCGGGAAAAATGTTATTCAAAGAATACATACGTGATGCCCATCACACAATTTGTCGAGCAGGAGATTGAAAATAGCGCTTACTCTGAGATATTAAGTGGAATTCTAGTTTCCATCAATGCCTGTGAAATATACGTTAATAAAAGTAATATCGAGGATGTTTCCTGCTTTGGTCCGACAAGGGTTCCATTTACACATCTGAGAATTGAAGACTCCGAAGTTACAATTTTGTCTACAAATGACCCCGGGATCAATTACACAATCGATGTTGGATTCACCGAGGGGGACCCCCTTCGGGTTCTTTTACCTGATGTAATCAAAAAAATCGTTAAGATTAAAGTATTGAATGGCAGCGCTTTTTTTTCCCCGAACGAGCGCCCATATCTGCAGGAATGGATCAATGAAGTTGGTACCGAGGCATTTGTACAACTTCTTAAACTAGTCAGTTTCAAGAACCAACGGCATAAGCTCGCCGAATACAAAGGGGGAACTATCCACAACCTCCTTAAGGCTGCTTGTGCATTTGGGGAAGGAACTGACTGTTGATTGGAAAAATGAGCCTTGGTCACCTGCACTGAAAGGGTTTTTGTTTACAATTTCCTCTCTGAGGCTGAGAAAAATTCGTCAACGCACGAGCTTTGGCGTCTTTTTCACCAGCTTAGAGAAACTGCAAATCATTAACCAACATGTGGTTAGATAAACTGCAATTTCTCGAACCTGACCAAAAAACGCCCAAATCCCGGCAGTTGCTAATTTTTTCACAGCCTCTCTACACCCCTGTCGTTACCCACAACTATCAATCAAATACTCTATATTCTTTAACTGTGGTTTTGTGTCGGCCCTCCGGGGCTCGAGTCTTTTTCTTTGATGTTCCCAGGCTTCACTCGTCCCTCCGGGACAGCGCCTCAGCCTGGGCTAACGTGTGAACATCCCTCCGGGATGCGCTGTCGCACTGGCTACGAATGCAGCCCACACAATGATCAAGGCCGACTTGCACCTTTGTCAGTATTACTGTGTAAGGGGTTTAACAAGATCTCTGATTTCAAGTGCTAGTTGCTGCATTTCGACAACTATTTCTGAAGAAGGTGTCAGTTTTTTGCATAGCTTACGTAAACGGGAACTCATTCTAGTAAAACTTTGTTTTTGAGAGTTGTATTTTTGCTTCCATGCAGATAATTCTACGTTAGCCTGAGTTAAAGCCTTAATAGTCTCTTGCATTTCAGCGATTTTTGATTCCATTATTGACCTCAATATTATTTGTGTGATTTAGAAAAAACATCTTTTCAGAGTTGTGTAAATGGGAGCAGATGGCGTAAGTCCTCAAAAAGTTATGGCGCAGCGCGCCAAAACTTTTTGAGGACTTAC
>JBAWVE010000018.1:0-18549 GCA_037147435.1 Parachlamydiaceae bacterium | reverse complement strand
TGTGGGCTACAGAATGAGAGAAAAAAGAGCAAAAAAGAAAGGGACGTGTAAGCCCTTAGCTTTTTTCAGCCCTGTTGTGTTACCTTCATTTTAACCATGCCGGAATACCCGTATTTATACCCAAATATACCCAAATAGAGTGTTTCAGTCAATCTCAAAGTGGACAACATATACTACATACAATATAAGGATGAATAGTGAGTGGATAACTAAGGATGGGTAATATGGACAAAAATGATGTAGAATTTATGAAAGAAGCCATTCGGTTAAGCCGTGAAGGCTCTATCGAGAAAAAAACCGGTGGAGTTTTTGGTGCCGTCATTGTAAAAGATGGTCAGATCATAGGGAAAGGTTACAACAAAGTCATCAAACACAACGACCCAACGTGGCATGCGGAAATGGAAGCGATTCGAGAAGCATGCAAAAAATTGGGGACCCCCCACCTAGATGGTTGCATTCTTTATACAAGCGCTGAGTGCTGCCCGATGTGCCTCGCTGCAGCCTACTGGGCCCACATCAAAAAGATTTACTATGCAGCCACTACTGCTGATGCCTTGAAATATGGGGAATTTGCAGATATCGATATCCTTGATGAAATCCGTAAAGATCCACAGCATCGTCGCATCCCTTTTATCGAGCTCATGCGGCCCGAAGCCGTTGAGGTTTGGAAAGAGTTTGCCGCAATGCCAGACAGAGCTCGATATTAAGGTATGCCATTATTCCTCGAAAAACCAATGATTACAAGCTGGCAGGTTGAAGTAAAGCCGGATGTGGGAACGGCTTTTGTCGATTGGCAGGCTGATTTCAATACGCAAATTACCAATGCACCAGGATTCGTCAGCCTTGAATTTACTGCACCTTCAGGGGGGCAAAAAAAGTGGATGATTGTCCAGCGGTTTGCCAGTGCACAATCTTCCAAATACTGGCGTAGCTCTGACAAATGCAGGCAGCTCATTGATGCATTAAAGACTCTGACTTCAAATGATTCCCTGGAAGAAACAGAGAGTGACGAGTCCAGTTCTAAAGGAAACATCACAGAAGTGATTGTCACAGAAGTTAATCCAGGGGTCGAAAAGGCGTACCGCGCCTGGAGTGCCAAAATCCACCAGGTGGAAGCCAAATTCCCCGGTTTTCGCGGTGTTTATGTCCAATCCCCCGCAGGGCATGGCAAGCATTGGATTACCCTCTTGCAATTTGACACGATGGAGAATCTAGACCGCTGGTTGCAGTCTCCTGAAAGGGAGCAGGTTCTTAAGGATTCAACTCATTTGATTTCCTCAATCGAATCTCATCGGGTCATTTCTCCTTATGCTGGCTGGTTTGCGTCGATCGCCCAAACAGGGGAACTGCCGTCGGTGTGGAAGCAAACAATGCTCGTGCTGCTGGTCCTATTTCCGATTGTCATGCTTGAGCTTAAGTTCCTTTCCCCATTAACCAGCAGTCTGAATTCTTCGGTCGGGACATTTATTGGTAATGCTTTAAGTGTAACACTGATTTCTTTTCCCATGATGCCCATTGCCATTTGGTTTCTTGGCTGGTGGCTTTCCTCGAATCGCCGTCGAACCACTTTCTACGGCACACTACTGCTCGTAGTGCTTTACCTAATCGAAATTGTCATATTTTGGCATGTTCTATAGAGCTTACGGAAACGGCAGATTGTTTGAAGTTCATTAACCGGATTGTGTCAATTTGCTGTTCTTGGGTGCCGGCATAGATGAGGTATCCTCTGGGGGCCCTTTCACCGACAAGTTTCTGAAAGAACTTCAGTTGCTTTAAGAAATCGGAGTGGTATGTCTGAGATGATTTAATTTCGATCGGAATCAAATGGGATCCTTGCTTGAAGATGACATCCACCTCATTTTTTTGAGTGTCCCGATAATAATAGAGTTGTGGATCCAATCCATGATTCAGCCGCCACTTAAGCAGTTCCAAAACCACAAGATTCTCCACAAGGTGCCCTCTCAAAGGGTCTCTTTGCATTTGTGTTTCATTTTCGATGCCTAACAGGTAGGAGGCAAGCCCAACGTCTGTAAAAAACACCTTCGGCGATTTAATAATCCGTTTTCCAAAATTTTCAAAATAAGGCGGCAGCCGGAAGAGGATGAAAGAGGCTTCTAATATCGAAATCCATTCTTTAACGGTATGGGAAGACACTCCAACCTCCCCGCCAACCCCCTCCATATTTAGAATTTGACCGATTCTTCCAGCACAAATACGAACAAATCGTTCGAATTGCATCAGGTCTTTTACATTAATCAACTGTCTGAGATCCCTTTCGACATAGGTCTGAAAATAATTGCGATACGCTTTTGTCGGATCAAGCGAATCCTTGTAAATACGCGGATACCCCCCGTTGATCAAGAGGGAGTTCAAAGAGAAATTAATATGGGACATTGTGAGTTCCTGCATGCTCATCGGCAGTAGTGTCAAAAGAGCCGTCCTACCTGCCAATGATTGAGAAATAGCTTGATGCAGCTCCATTTGATGGCTTCCAGTCAGGATAAAAAAACCCTTCTTGTCCTGTTCATCTACAATGGTTTGAATATAGGAGAGCAGAGCCGGAACGCGCTGGATTTCATCCAAAATTGCGCCTTCAGGATAACGCATTAAAAACCCTCTGGGATCATCTTGAGCAAGGTTTCTTGTGTCGACATCTTCCAGATTTGCATAAGGTTTGTGTGGAAATACCTGACGGACAAGAGTTGTTTTTCCCGACTGTCGGGGCCCTAATACAGTGATAACGGGGTAGCCTTGCGCAAGATCTTTAATCTCAGACTCTATTTCTCTTTTAAACATAAGTCCTGTACAAATTGAAGTTGAACTTCATTTTATAATATCTACGTTTTGTCGGCACTATAAATTTGGTTCATCACGCAAATGAATGTCTATCAGTATCGCCTCTTCGATTCTGATAGGTACTTATTTGCGTGATGAACCACAAATTTTAGGGAGTCAGCGTTAAACTTTAATTTTAATCTTTTAGTAGTGTCTCAGCCCTTCTAAAATTTGCCTGAGCCTGTTTTAATTCTTCGCAATTATCCGGTAGTACATGCTCCATAAGTGTCAACGCTGCAATGTAATGGTTGTGGGCATTGGAGTAATCACCTAATTTTTCATAACACCACGCAATATGTCTAAGGCTTCTTGCTGTATTTGGATTGTTGTGCATTGAGCATTGCAGTCTGATGGCTAATGCCTTTTGATGTGTCTCTAATGATTCTTTATATTTCTTTTGTTTACCCAGGTCATATCCGATCAGACTATAACTCTTTGCCGTATCGGGATGGAGTTCTCCGACGGTAGCCTGAGTAATAGACAATGATTTTTTATAACAGCTTTGCGATAGGCTAAGGATTGATGAGGGTGTTTCACCTGTAATTAATGCTAGTCCAAATTGACCAAGATAGTACCTGAGAGTAACGAGATTAGAATTCAGAACACTTAACTCTTTAGGATTCGTTACTTTTGTTGCGCATAGGCCAAGATGCCAGCCAATATGTCTATAGAGTCGGGCGGCCTCCTTACTGTTTTTACCGCAAATAGCGAAGTTTTCATTCATAACCGACAATAATTCATCTGCAGCTTGAATATATTGGCGTGTGAATCCAAGTATTCGTGCTTCCAGAATGCGGGCTTTTACAATACTTAAACGGCTATTGATTGATGTATCCGATGTCTTGTAAATTGTAATGGCCTGTTGAATATTGCTAAGCGCACCTGAAAAATCACAGAGTTCGAGTTCTACTGCCGCTAATTTATAGTAATGATCGGGGGTATCGTCATCAAGACCAAGTGTGATACTATTGGCAAGGTCAGATAAATATAATTGTTCGGATTTTTTCCATAAATCAATCCCCGCATTGGGAAGATTCTCGATATCTATGGAGTCTCCATACAACAGAATAGGTACAGAAACAAGGAATTGGGCAAGTAGTTTTCTCATAGAATTCTCCTTACAATTTTTTTTTGATCAGTACATCATCCTCTATATTCTCTCTGTTTTGACCCCGCAAAGGCCCGGGGGGGCGCCGTCGCAAATCGGTTCGTATTGGCTTATTGCTAACCCGTTTGTTACCGCACAACTGCGGAAGTGTTTCGGTGAGTCAAAATGCTGGGAGTTTAGAGGATGATGTACCATCGTAGCAAGAGCGTTGATCCATTGGGTGTGGTCATTTAATCCGGGTACAAGGTCCAGGCGTTCGCCTCCAGCGTGTTTAAATTCCTCGGCATATTCGATACCGATTTCATAAATAGTTTCCAGGCAATCGCAGACGAATGCAGGGCAGAAGACGAGAATCTTTTTTTTCCCCTGGCGTGCCAGGGAACGGATCACTTCATTCGTATAGGGTTTTAGCCAGGGTTTTCTGCCCAAGCGTGATTGGAATGATACGGAGTACTGATCGATTCCTAAATTTAACGCCTCTGCAAGCGTCCTTGCAGTCGCATGGCACTGCGCTGCATAGCAGTGTTGATTGTTTGATGATAGCCTTGCACAACAATCTTTGGTTTTCAGGCAGCCCTTGGCGCAATCGGCTTTGATCAGTTGCTCTTCAGGAAGACCATGAAAGCTTAGGAGGATGTGATCATAATTATTAAGGTCGTAGGACTTTGATACTGCACAAAAAGCCCGAATTAGTGCGGGGTGTGTTGAGTAATTATTAACCAGGACTAACTCCGGAATGTTAATCCATTGCGATACAATGTCCATAATTTTTTCATGTACCGATCCCGTTGTAGCGGACGCGTATTGGGGAAATAGTGGAATAACAATGATTTTGTTGACTTGCTTCTGAATTAAAGAATTCAGGGTCTCTTCAATGGAAGGCGAGCGGTAGCGCATGGCAAAATCGACAACATACCCCTCACCAAGATGCGTCTGCAATTTTTCTTTGACACGGTGTCCATATACTTTAAGGGGAGAGCCTTCAGGCATCCAGATTTTTTGGTAGGCTTTTGCCGATTGCCGGTATCTTTTAGGGACGATCACGCCCCTCACAAGAAGTTGTCGTGAAAGCCATGGCATGTCAATGACGCGTTTATCAGATAAAAATTCGATTAAATAGCGGTAGACATCCCGTGGGGCTGGCGAATCAGGTGTCCCGAGGTTGACGAGTAGGACCCCTGTTTTATTTTCCATTGGTGGTAGGCTCAGCATCTATGGGATAACCTTTGCGCAGCCATCCAGCAAGGCCATCGGGATACTTATAGACGTTTGTGTATCCCATGAGGCTAAGACGTTTGGCAAGATACCCACTGACGGGGCAATAGATATTTGAGCAGTAAACTACAATAACCATGTCTTTAGGGACAGCATTAAGGGTGATTTTTATCTCTTTTTCACTGGCATTATAGGGTAAAGATTTAGCGCCCGGGATAAGGCCGCCGTTGTTGTTTTTACGGGCATCTAATATCAAGATAGACTTCTTGTCATCTATCATTTTTTTGAGCTCTTCCCCGCTTACTGTTTTTATTCCATCGGAGAACTCAGGATCATGCTGAGAGATGCTATCTGTGGCTGCATCGAGAAAACTAAGCGATGTCAATGAAGCTAGTGAGAAGATTAAAATATAAACAAAACAAGGAATTTTCATGGCAAGTGCCTATATTTACCAAAATTTAAAAAAACAAAAACCCATCGCCAGCGATGCTATAATTAGGCGATGGGAAGAACTTACTATTTTGGCACTGTCGGGCTGGCGAACAGTTGTTGGATAGCAATTGCAATAGCAGCTCCGATATAAATTGCCGGAGCGGCGATGAAGAACGCCAGGGCTAATCCGAGGCAAATGACATGATGGGCAATCTGTTGGTTATTGCAGCTTGCACAGGCTTCTTTTCTCCAGCGTTTGATGTAACAAACAATATCGTCACCAAAATAAATGCCAGATACAACTCCAATAATCAATCCGCCATAAAGAGGGTCGAAAAATAGAAGCAGAATACCGACAATCAGCAAAATATAGGAAGCTGTCTCGCGCATATGACTCTTAAAATAGTCAAGAACGCTATCTGCTGAGGGAATGGACAACTTTGGTTTATCGTCTTTCTGCCCCTGAGGGTTTTGAGATGCCATATGATTTTCTCCATAGGGTTTCACGCCAATGTCCGCAAGCGGTACAGGCGCAGATTAGTACTCCATTCCCCTTATACATCGAGGAGTCGAGATGTGCAATCATTTTTTTGGCAAGGATAAAGTTTTATGTTCAGGAGATGAGTTTTAAGGAATGGAAATTGAGGTATTTGAATAACCTACACAAACACCCCTATTTGCGGCCCTCAAAACTCATCCCCATAAAAATCCTGCCATTAATCCTGCCTATCCTGTAAAATTCCCTCACACAACACGCCGTCACACAAATGCAGCCATTCTGCAAAATTCTGACCAAAAGTTCACTCTATAGTGGTGATCAAGGCCGAATTATTTTGATTATGAAAAAAAAAGTGTGTATAAAAAAGTGGGCGGCCTAATGGCACTATCAGCGCTTACAATAACTGAAGGTATTTTGTGGATGTGGAAGAGTTATCCGGTATTATTCGGGACCGTGAGATCTATGTGGATAATCCCTCATTTTATCCTCTAGCCTTCACATTTGCTTGCGAGCAACGCAAGCTTGTCTACGCCAAAGATGGGGATAATTTCAAACGCGTATTTGTTGAAGAGTACGACACGTTATCCAGACGGCTCGATCTCACAAAATTTCAGGAAAGTTGCCAAGTAAGGAACGTATTACGCACACGCCGATTAGCCAACCTCTTGATCAATGATAAGGGCGAGCTTAACCGGGTTGTGATTCCGCGGCTTATAGAGCTGGCGAAACAACACCTGTATTCTCTTGGGCCTGACAGACAGTTCGATGCCAAAAGGCAAGAGCACGTGCTTCGCGTGCTAAAGCTCATTAATGACAATAAAGAAGTGGTGCGGCTTCTCAATAGTATCGATAAACCCGTTTCACATCGGTATGCAGAACAAATCATCCGTGATACGCTGCAGTTATCTCCTAACACCATTGTTACAACAGCCCATGCCCGTCGCGCTGTCTTATCTGCATGGATGTGCACTTTGCGGCAGAACGTCGGGTCATGTTTCGGAACCGCCCCATCGATCATTATTCATACAGAACAGCCTGAGATGTTTCTTAAAGACATTAATGAATTGCTTAACACAGGGCGAATTAAAAGGACTTTTGGAGGAATCGAATATTCTGTTCCCCTGTGCTCTTCCTGGGGAGGAGGCGATTTGAAAAAACCGTTTATGATCCCATTGGGGGAAGAATTTGATAAAAGTGGTATTTGGTTGTCGCCAGGTCTGACAGCGGCATTTGAGTCGTTGGGTTTAGTGGATTCCGAGGCTGCATCAGAGAGTAAGGCGGTGCGGGTAAAGGGATTAATCTTAACAGTGTTAGGGGGGGTGGAACGAAAGCAGCCTTATGTGATCACTTCGGCAGAAGAGATCATTCGACGAGTATTTCTCAACCACTTGAATTTGACACAGCAGGATATTGAAGAGTACGAAAATAGGCCCCAGGCGATGGTTTTTGGCGGTCTATTAATTCAAGGTGCCGCTGGCGGAACCGGCAGCGGAGGGAAGGGTGGAAGGTGTGCAGACTTCCTGGCACGGTTTGATACGGCTTGCAACGCCCTAAAAGGCTTGGCTGATAATGCGTTGCTTAAAGCCTGGGAGTTTTCTATTGCGTCGCTATCTGAGACTAAATCGCAATTCACTCGTTGGAATCTATATTCCAGTTTGGGATTAGGGCCCCAGGATGCCGGGGGGATAGGGGCTTGTCTCCATGAAAATATCAGCCGCAAGCTGGAGCGTGCTAACCAACGCGTGGCCGAATTGCAGCAAGAATATGAAAGCCTTTATGTCCAATTAAAAACCCTTGAATCCCGTATGCGGAGTGTGTCATCAGAGCAGGAAGCTCAGTGGGTTAAAGTTGAGTATCAAAGCAAGCGCAATGAATTTTTCACATTTGAGGAAATGCGGGATAAAGTGCATCGAAGGGCTGAAAATCTGGCTGAGTTGTTCAATGTGCTAATCAGCCACTATGATAACCTATTCCCTGTCTATTTTCAGGAGGTTTACGATCCTGACATGCATGATGTCTCTGCAGGCCCATACGATGATAGCCCTGCCGGATTCCGCCTTCTGTATAAGCATGGGCGAAGCAATACATCCCAGTGGACATATATCAGGACCCCCAATGAATTCGTCGACGCCCTCGCCTCGTTTTTCACTGCAACAGAAAGGGAAATTACTTCGGAAGATGGTCTTGATTCATTGGAAGCTGAGATCATTGAAATTACCACAGCCATCGTCAGCCATGTCAGGACTAAGGAATTTTTAGAGACCGCTTTTTATCGAATGGCGGTTGCGCATAATACAGCCCCAATCAAAGATCCATTGGAACATCTTGACCGCATTGATAAAAAACCTTGGGCATATACCTCAGGGGGAACAATGGGGACTCTTGTGAGTTGTTATTACAAATTGGAAATGCCTCCATCGGAAACAGGCCGGTGGGTGGAGAGTCCGACAGAGTTGTTTGTTTTTCTAACGGATACTCTTAAACGCATCCCTCCAAAATTGATTGAGGGGTACCGTAACGGTGGAGACCGGTCCATGCTAATCCATTCGCCAACTCACGCATTTTTGTTGAAGCCCGGAATGCCTTTATTTAAGAGTGCATGGACGAATGATGCCTTCAGCTATACCTGGATTAGAGACAATCTGATTGATCCCAGAAAACGTGCTGTTGAAAAAATGGAGATGGATGAAGAGAAAATGCATTTCTTGGTCCAGCGTCTTGCTAAAAGTGTTCCAGATAACTATCGTCACTATTTTTTAAGGGCGTTTGGTAATCTTTATGGTTCAATGAGTCCAAAAGAGTTCAGAAACCACATTGTGCGCGGACTTGGCAGCGATAAAGGATTAAAGGAGTCAGGACGCAGTGTTTTGAGTCCGGATGAAATTGACAGTTTGCTTTATACCTCCCTCCCTCTATTTTCAAAATCGGAACTGAGAGAGCGTGTGGAAAATCTATATGCAGCTATGCCAACGATTCCTCCAGAAACGCGAAAGAAGCTAATGGAAGTTTTCGATTATGTTTCTTCCCGATATCATCAGGAAACAGTGATTGATGCAGCAACACTTCAGGATATAGCAAAAGGGGTGTTATGCCTTTCGTTAGAGGTAACAACATCTGATGTGGATTATCATATGATTATTGCCGCTGCCGCACAGAATCTGGGGTATGCCTTGCCCCTTCCCATTGTTTTTGCTGATACCAACTGGGTGAAAGAAGAATTTGTATTTGTTGTTAATCCGGGGTCTGGTAACCTCGAGCTCTGGAGAGGCGATCAAACGGGCCGTGTAGGATTCCCAATGTCGAGTTGGGAGGAATGGCTTAATGGTAGCCGAAAAGATCGCACGTGGGGAATCTACGATAAACCTTACCAATATCAAGCATAAGGAATAATTTTATGGTGCAACAATATAAACTTCCGGAACTACCCTACGATTTCAATGCTCTAGAGCCGGTCATCAGTGCTGAGATCATGACGCTGCATTACAGTAAGCACCATGCCGCTTATGTGGCCAATCTCAATAAAGCCCTGGAACAGTTCGCCGAAGCCGAACAGAAAAATGACATTGCGACACAAATCGGGTTGCAGTCAGCAATTAAATTTAATGGTGGCGGACACGTCAACCATTCGATATTTTGGACCAATCTCGCTCCTCTCAGTCAGGGAGGAGGAACGCCACCAGAAGGAGCTCTTGCCCAAGCTATCACTAAAGATTTTGGCTCACTGGAAAAATTCACTGAGATCCTTAGCGCTAAGTCCGTGGCCATTCAGGGATCGGGATGGGGGTGGCTTGGATATAACAAGGGAAATGGACATCTGGAGATCGCTACATGCGATAACCAAGACCCTTTAGTCACAAAAGGGTTGATTCCCCTTCTTGGCATCGATGTCTGGGAGCACTCGTACTATCTGCAGTACAAAAACGTTCGTGCAGACTATGTCAAAGCTATCTGGAAACTAATCAACTGGAAAAACGTCGCCGAACGATACGCCCAAGCCTCAAAGGTTTAATCACCCTAAAATCGGAGTCCCGGAGGGCCGACACAAAACCACGATTGATCATTGTCAAATTATACCGAACATTTTTCAAAACTTGACATTTGGCGCGCTCCAAATGTCAAGTTTTGAAAGACGTTCGGTATATGAGCTATAAATTACCAGTTAGTGTCTTTTTCGAAGCCGAGGCGAATCAGATGGATTTTGTAACGTGACTTGAATTTCTTCTTTTGTTCTTCCGTAAACAGGGTTTTCCACACTCCCACCTGTCCTTTTCGAAAGGTTGCTGTGCCGCCAAATAGCTGATGGGCAATATTGTGGGCTTCATCATTGGTTATCGTCACTTCCAAAAATTCTGCAAGTCCCAGAATTTCCTTTACCTGTCTGTCAAGACCGCCACCTCCATCTGCGCCCACAAGGTTTTCAAAACGCGCTGTATAGAGGCTCTTTCTGGAAAGGCCTGCCACTCTTGCTTCATACTTTAAGAAGCATCTCTCAATACAGTCCCATTTTGTTTTGGCTCCGGTAATTAATTCTGTCAGCTGCTCCTGTGGATCCTGAATTTTAGAAACCTCAAGCCATGGCCACTGGCCCTCGCGCAGCCAGTTGCGAACAGAGATGACCAGGTCTCGAGGGTCTCTCGCTATAAAAACAATTTTATACCTTTTTGAAACTAATCGCTCGATCACACTCTTACTGAAATCATGAGCGACAAGGAAACTGCCATTTTTCAACGCACTTTCTGAACTTTCAATCGATTCTTGTGTGGACCCCAGCTTCGAAAGGCTGTAGGTGGGTGTTTTGTTAAGGATGAGTGAAAGGGTTTTACCAATGAGATGTGTCCCGCATTTAGGAGGACAGACAATCACAAATGGTTGATGGCCTATCAATTCTTTCATCGAATCTTTTGTGGATTGTTTTGCGTCAACGTTCAAAAAAACAAATGCAAAGGCGCATATCAATAAAATCAGTCTGCTAAAAATATTTTCTGTCATCTTTAATGCTCCCGTTTTAAGATTCAAAGGCGCGAAGCCACCGCTCCATATTAGTGATGAAAGGCTTATCCTCAGGAGGTGGAACAACCTTTTTCTGTTTTTTTGCCTTTTTCTCTGCTCTTTTGGGATTTGACCGGATTTCTTTGTATTTTTCCTCAAATGTCGAAAGGTAATAATCAAAGCAGCCTTCTGGTGGCTTGTCTTGTTCGGGTGTACGTGAAAGGGGTAAAACAGGTGCTGCTAAGACCTTAGCAGGCGCAGCTATGGGCTCCGGTACCGGTCTCTGATTTTCCTTGAGCTTATTGTGGTATCTCTTGGAAAGCCAGGATAGAAACTGATCTACTTCTTCTGTCTTAGCCAGGCGCATACGACACAGTCGGGCTAAAATTCTATCTGAAGTCACAACTGTATGTTGAGAGGGATGGGAGGCTTCCTTAAGTGCACACAAAATAAATTCATCAGCCGTTTCTCCTGCAGCTGTAAAAATGATTTCCAGACTGTTGTAATGGGTCCGTGTATGCTCGTCAGGTTGATAATGAGAGTCGAAGACGATAGTGACATCCAGGCCGATAAGACTTACTTTCGCGTCGAGGCCTGTGACGACTTCCTTTCGTTTACTTTTGAGGTCATCCCCCCCCTGCAGAGTGCGAAAAAGGAGGTTATAACCATCAATGTAGTAATGCATACCCTAAGTCATTACCTGCGAACCACGGGAGCTTTCGTGCAAGCCCAACGTATCAATTTGTGCTTGACAGTGTACTAGCGCAGGGATAAGTTTTTCGAAGGCTTTGTGGCGGTGGGAGACGCGGTTTTTTGTCGTATCATCCATTTCAGCAAATGTTTTGTCATACTCACTTTTGACAAAAAGCGAGTCGTAGCCAAAGCCATGGCGTCCGCGTTCTTCCGTTAGAATTCTTCCTTCGCATGTTCCTGTCACAGCTTTGATGACTTTTTCTGGGGAAGACAGCACCAGGCTGCATTCAAAATAGGCCGTCCGTTCCATGTCTTCCAAGCTGCGCATTGCCGCTAACAGTTTGTGTCTGTTCTCAGCATCTGTGGCATCCTCTCCGGCATAACGGCGGGAGTGGACTCCTGGTGCCCCGTTAAGGGCTGGAACAATGAGGCCGGAGTCATCAGCCAGTACAATTTTCTGCAAGGCTGTTGCCGCGTGTTGTGCCTTACTTTGGGCATTTGCCTTGAATGTGCCCCCCTCCTCGGGAGGGGGAGAATAATCAGGGAAATTGAGCAACGTGAGTACCTCAACAGGGGCAATACGCTTCAGCATCTCGCGAAATTCGCGGATTTTGTGAAGGTTGGTCGTGGCGATGACTATTTCCATGAAATCCTATTTTTTTCCAACCTCTAAGTAATTCTTAATGGCTGTGATCTGGAACTCTTCATCCCGGAAGGTAAAGGAATCACCGACTTTAAGTCCATGCATAGTTTGTGCTAATTTTGATTGGAAGGACAGAATGTGTTGATCAGGGTCCGCTTCCCAAGGGCCTAGAATCGTATAGGTGATCCGCTTATTTTTCTGATCAGTCACTTCAACGACATTGCCGATGCCGATCTCTGTTGATGAGATGTCTGCAGGGGTGATGAGACGTGCCTGGCCAAGTTGATCCGAAAGCGCTTTGAGTTCACCTTGTAGGCGGGAGCGTCTTTCGAGGGCAAACTTGTATTCGGAGTTTTCCCTTAAGTCTCCAAGAGCGCGCGCCGCTTCGATTTCACGTGCATTGTCGATGATTTCGCTTGTTCCGATCTGTTTTGCTCTTTCCTGTGTTCTTAGGTAGCCTGCTTCGGTTGTCCAGATGACGTTCGGATCGCGGCTTCTGCTTGTCTTGGGTTTCCCGAGGGAAGGGTGGACAACTTCTGCTAATGAGCGGAGGATTGTAAGGTCATGGTCATTGAACGTCTGACACTTGGAGACTAATAACAGAAATTCTTTAACGAATTCCATACTAGTCCCTTCGAGCAGTTGACGGACAAGGGCATATCTCTTTGCGAGAATCAGCGTGTACATCTTTTTCGTTAATTCTTTGTATTCCGGTTTGGACTCAATGGTACTTAAAAGAATAAAAAACGCCTCAAACAGCAAACAATGTCCTTTTCTATCAGCGAATGGTAGGTCTAGACCATCTTTACCTGTCGCTTTTTGGAAGTACCAAAAGAAAAGTTCAGGGTTTTGAGCAGGTTTGCGAATCAACCGTTCAATGTCCTTCTCCAGAATAGTGCGAGTTTCGCCCTGAATAAGTTCTTTCATGATGTAGTCGCGCAAGGTCCCCTGCTGTGTGCTGTGGAGGAAGGAAGAAAAGAGGGCTATCCAATCCTTACGAAATTCCCTTACAAGCATCAGGGCTTTTTTCTTGAGGGCTATGATCTCGATGGCCTCAATGGTGAGACTGACATCTTTGATAGTCTGCACAAAATCCTTGAGGTGTTTGCCCTCAACGGGAGACGAAAAATAATCTTCTAATAAAATAAGAATTTGCAATTCTTGTGTCTGGGTGAGATCTATTCCTTTAAAGAGATTGAGAAGTTTCGTTTTAACAGGCTGATTGGCTTCCTGTTTCTTTAACGTTTTTGGAAGATCGCGAACGAAATTATAGGACGTTTGAATGATTTCATCGGCATCAGTCTTACTATGAATGGCCTTTTCCAAACGTTCCTCTTGGGATACCGCTGTTTTTCTTAAAGAAAATACGTCTTTAAGGCTTTCCGGCGCCTGGATCATGGAATCTTTTTTAAGTTTAGCTCGCGCCCCTTGCCACCACTTTGCCCATTCTTTTTCAGGAATCACCAAATCGCACAGTTCGTCTTTGATCTCCCCGGCAGTCTTAGGGCCAATATCGCGCAGCAGAATTTTGATAATAGCAACAGGATCTTCTTTGGCTTCTTTCTCAAGTGCATCTGGATTGGAAAAACGGCGTGCTAGGAAGTTGTTGTCAGGTAGAGGGGAGAGCATCTTAAAGGCATTGACGAAAGTGATGTGCTTGCGGCCTGCGACATTTTCGAATTCTACAGCCATCTGCTCACGGACAAGAGAAATATCCATAATTTCGCCGGTTCCCCATCCCCCGGTATGGAAAACAAATTTTCCAACTCCGATGTGGTCGAGAAGGTCGTAGTGTGAGAGGGCTCCGTGAAAATTATCTCTTGTACGCAAGCCAATGAGGCGTAATCTTTCGTTAAGTAGGGGGTGGTCGCCGTAGCGATTTTTGATCGCTTCTAAAGAAGAATCGGCTAAAATTGAAGTGTTTGTTGTTTGCAGGTCGATGAGATGCTTAAGAACCTGGTAAGATTCATCTGCATCCTGGAATGTTTTCCATAAAGGAAGTGCCGTTTCAACAAACTGTCCGAACATTTTGGCAAAATCGGACATTCTAATAGCCCTTAATAGTTCGATAAACTCTACAGCCTCTACGCGATCACTTGTGCAATACTCTTCCCAAAGTTGCATAAATTTAGAAAAGTCGCGATTATCGATCTGTGCCTGAAAATCCTCCAAATAACCCATCGCGTTGTCCTTTGATCTAATGGTGAAAAACAAAAATAACGTGTGGTAGACAATATACTCTTGAGTTTCATTATTGTAAATACTACTTTAGTGATTATGGATGATCACATGTCGGAACAACTCCCCAAAAAACCGGAATCCCCCTCGACGAGGCGTATTCCCGGAAAAACATCAAATCCGCTTCTTCCAAAGTCGTTGAAGGGGGAATATTCCGCACAGGAGCTTAATCTCATGCTCGCAAAAATCAAGGAGATCAGAGAAAGTCTGGACAAAAAATTGGAAGCCCTTTACGAAGAAGGAAGAGCGAAAAATATCGATGTAAAGAGCTTTTTTGGAGACGTCTTTAAACTGACTGTCGAACAAGTCGACTGCATCGCACAGCGGGAAAGGGAGTTGATCGAAAGGCTTAAAATCGCCATCCCTCCAGAAAGCTGTATTAAGGCAGTGCAGAAAAGTCAAGAAAAACTGTCGCAGGAGCGTAAGGGAAAATTCCGGGGAACGCGGCAAAAATGGATTCCAATGTAAGTCGAGGTTTTTAATGAAACGTATTGATGTTTTTATGCCGCCATTGAGTGTTTATGGTGTGTTGCATTATTTCACGCAAAAAATGTCTGAAGCTTTGCAGCGATGTGGAGTGAAAGTCCGATTGCTTGAGGCTAAACGGGACGATCCAAAACCCTTTTTAAAAGCCCTTTTCGACGACCCTCCTGAATGCACTCTCTCATTCAACGGGCTTCTTCCCGATGATCAAGGACGCTTTTTCTGCGATATGATTCGCATTCCTCACGTTGCGTGCCTGGTGGATTCTCCAAACAGTTTTCTTCCCTTGATTAAAAGTGAGCGGACGATCATCACCTGTGTGGATAATGCCTCCGTAGAATTTCTTAAGGGCGTGGGTTTTTCCAGGGCATTATTCATGCCGCATGGTGCCGAACGTACTTTGGCGCCTGAGTTGCATGCCAAGCGCGATTATGATGTTGTGATGCTTTCGTCTTGCATCGATTATGAAGGCATCCGCGCATCCTGGAAGCAAAAATATTCTGCCTCTTTGAGAAAAATTATGGAAGAAACAGCTGAAACGAGTCTCGAAGATCAGAAAAAACCTTATTATCAAGTTTTTGCAGAAGTGCTGGACAAACGATTGACTGGTCAGTCGGGGATCGATCCGCAAAATATCGATTTCACTTCCCTATTGGACGATATCGAGATGTTTATTCGTGGTAAAGACCGCGTGGAGCTATTGAAGGGGATTAAAGACGCTAAAGTTGACGTTTTTGGATCTGCTGATGGTGCCGCCGGATGGAAGAAGTATTTAAGCGAAAACCCTAACATCGTTGTGCATGATCCCGTTCCTTTCGAACAAGCTCTTTCGATCATGAAACACAGTAAAATTGTATTAAATAGTTGTCCGTGGATAACCTACGGAGGGCATGAACGGATTTTCTCCGGGCTGGCCTGTGGTGCCCTGGTCTTGACAAATGAAAATGAGTTTTTAAAACAGAATTTCCATGATGGCGAGTCCATTGTATTCTACAAACATGGCCGTTGGGATAAAGCAAATCACCGTGTTAATGAATATCTTAGTAATACATCCAAAAGGGACAATGTTGCCGCGAAAGGGCGGGCGATTGTAATGAAGTCGCATACGTGGGATCAGCGAGCAGCCCAACTAATTAAAGAGCTTCCCCTGCTGTTGAGAAAAATGTGAAAATTCAAAAAGTCGATGTCCTTTTGCCCACCTACAGCCAGTACCAGGTGCAACATCACTTCACCCGGAAATTGTACGAGGCTTTTGTGCGGGCTGGATGCGAGACTCGCCTTCTAGACGGCACTGACAGGGTGATGTTTCCAATATTGTCACATTCAGATGTGACGATTGCTTTCAATGGAGGAATCAAGACTGAGGCCGGCACATTGTTATGTGATCATATTAAAATTCCGCATATTTCCTGTTTAGTCGATCCTCCATACCGTTTTTTAGAGCTCACAAAAGGTGCCTATTCGATCATCACATGCGATGATCAACTTGGCTGTAGTTTTTTGAAAGATAATGGATTTAACCAATCATTTTTTATGCCTCACGCTGTCGAGCCTGAGTTGACTTTCGATCCATTGCAGGAGCGAATCTACGACGTTGTCTTTTTAGGAACATGCATCGACTGCGAAGCGCGGCGGGCTTTGTGGAAGGATAAATTTCCTTCTGCAGTGTGCCGTGTTATGGATGAGGCCATTGAGGCAACATTCGCTGATGACATCACTTCTTTTATTACTATATTGGCCAGTCAATTAGACCCATGGATGCATCATAAGGTCTTTGAAGAAGTGGAGATTTATGTTAAGGGAAGAGAGAGGTTGGATTTGTTGAATGCTGTTCACGGGTGCACTGTCCATGTTTTTGGAAACAATGCCACAAATGAAAAAGGGTGGGCGGAGCTTCTCGTCAATAATAAAAATGTCGTGGTTCATCCATCTGTTTCCTATAACGAATCGATTGAAATTATGAAGCAAAGCAAAGTCGTGTTGAACAGCAGTATTAAAAACAAACTTGGCGCTCATGAGCGAATCTTTACGGCAGCAGCTTGTGGCGCTGTTGTTGTCACGAATAAAAATCCGTATATCGCTGACAATTTTGCGCACGGGATAGACATGCTGCTATACAGTCGGACTGCCATGTCGGGCATTAATGATGAGGTTCTCGATCTCCTTTCAGATGAAAAAAAACGCTCCCAAATGGCTGCCTCCGGCACAAAACGCGTCATGCAATTTCATACATGGGACTGCCGTGTCAACACCCTCCTGGCTTATATGTCAACAGTTCGTTAGTAATATCTCTCTTAGCATCTGGTGTCATTTCAGGCAATGATTACCTTGCACAGTGAATAGTTTCGGTCAGAAAATTTCTGTGTTTTCAGTGCCTCTGTGTTTCAAATAAGAAACACAGAGGCACAAAGGACACGGAGGAAGCAAAAACGGGCTGTACACATAAAATCTAGCCACGGTAGTGGTCTAAGGGGTATAGTCCCAACAACACCTCTTACACCGCTGCCGCGGTTAGATTCTGTTTTCATCGTTTTCAACCACGTTCCTCGCCTATCTGTTTGGATGACAGAAAAGGTGATTAAGGCCTGATTTTCTGTCAGTTTCCACTTGCAAGTATGATTTGATTAAGTCATAATTATCTTATTTATTAACTTAGGGAGTTGTCAGAATGACCGGTCCAGTTTCAAATTATCCTGCGTCAGGCACCGTTGAGGGCCTTCTCACTGATGCATATACATATGGTGTAGGTGCTCACGGGATAGATTATAAGAATATCTTTTTTCCCGACTATAGTATAGCCGTAACTAGCCAAGGAGAAGCAGAGAGGGCTGAAGGATCAGTATCGAGCATAAAGGATGATATCCCTTTTAATTACTTTAAAGAATGCCAAGAAAACCAAAATGAATTCAATCAGGATGAATTAAAAGCACGCTTAAATAAGGTCGATGAGAAAGCAGAAAGGGTAAGTACACCTCTCAATGTAGTACTTAAGATAGTTGATCTTGTTAAAGAAAAGGAATTGCTTTATTCTAGATTAGAAAATATTAATAAATGTATTGAAGGTGTTAATGAAGCTCTTAAAGCACTAGTTGGACCACTATTCGCTCCATGCGCAGTAGATGGCACTGCCACTACGTGCCCCAGCGCCATAGACACCGCCTGCACCGCTGTCGCTGCCGAATAAGCCGCCGCCGCTTTAGGCAACACAGAAAACGGATGTCTTTCACGAAATGTACAGACCGCTTCTATGAGATGTTTATAGCTCTCTTAGAAAAGTAGACACCCAAAACGAATCCATTACTTCAAATTTTTATATCCTGTGCATGAAGTAAAGTTCGGGGTCAGGTTAGGGGGCCATCTGGTAAGTCCTCAAAAAGTTATGGCGCAGCGCGCCAAAACTTTTTGAGGACTTAA
>JBAWVE010000017.1:0-18690 GCA_037147435.1 Parachlamydiaceae bacterium | reverse complement strand
GATGTAATCCAAAGCGGTGACAAGTCCCCGCACTCCAAATTTTAGCCGAACTCCCTCTAAAACATTTCCACCTCCTAATTGTTAAATAAAAATTTATTAAATAGAATTAATAACAAACTTTAATGTATAATAAAGTTTGTAAAATAAATTTAATAGATACACTTAATATTATTTATATAAATAACTAAAAAAGATAAATGTATGGATAATGCCACTGATGATTTAATGCACGCTTTACATGAGGTCTCCTGTGGGGGAAATGAGGTAGCGGGCGGGGAGATTCGTCATCAAGGTAAAGGAGGCTTAAATGGCTAGCCCTTCTATAGCCCCCGGGGGTTCTCCTAAGCCGGATGAGGGTGTACCTGGCGATTCCCGAGAAAAAAAGCCTGCCAGTTCCGGAATCCCCAGCCCCAAACTGGAACATTTTTTCCTGGACAACACAATGTTAATGATCCCCATTGAGGAAGCTATCAGAAAGTGGAAAACGTTTTTTGAACCTACCTTCGAGGAATTTAAGCTCGATCACCCTATTAGTACGAGCTAATAAAGGAGCCATCATGACAGGGTCTACAACAAGCTCAGCAACTCAACCACCGCAACCAGAAGATGATACACCCTTTGTGGGATTTCCGTGCGATGGAGAAGGATTTATGTCGGGTCATTTTCTGGAAAAAATTAAGGGGAAAAGCAATTCGCCATTACCATCAAGTCCAGGGTCCACTGGGTCCAGTACAGACAGAGATACAGGTGACTCTGGTTGTGAACACACGTTTAGTGTAGAACCTATCAGCGATCTGTCAGTTTCTGCCCGTGCAGAGACTTTTGATACAACCTCCGCCGCTGCCAACACTTTTCATGCCTTAACGCGCCCCAGAGAGAGGTCCACGGTTATTAGTCGGCCCAAGATGACAGTAGAGGAAAGACAGGCGCTCATGGATTCAACTGCCAAAAAAGTTAAAGCGATTGAAAGCCAGCTAAAAAAAGAAGGCATTAGCAATATTACAACACTTCATTCGACAAAAAGCTTAATGCAACGGAATGTTTCTGTATTGCGTACGACAGATCTTCCCGTTGTAGTGTACGATCAATCGGAAAAATTTGCCGAAGGTAGCTTTAAAGATCTGCATGGACTATCAGACCGTAGTGCAGCAAAAATGATGGCTTTGGCATTAAGTTTAAAAGAAAATAGTCAACCATCACCTAAGAGAGCCGTTGTCGACGAAGCTGGAGTAGAGCGCTCAGAAAATGAAGCACTCAAAGATATTGCGAACACATTAAAAATACTCAACAATCCCCTGATTAAAAAAGCAGAAAATCACGCAGGATTGCCCCTGCACTTAAAGCCAGTTATCGTGATCAGCAGCGAAGGAACAGCCGCACAGGTTGGATTCATAGCTCCTAGGGCTGATCAGAATGGCGCAGAGCTCGCGGAGGACAAAACAACAACGGTGACACAACGCTTGCGCTGTGTTCATGACATTGGAAATGGCCTAAATCTGGTGCATCGGGCTGAATATGCTCATGGTGATGTGCACTTAGCCAACATACTAATCTGCGAGGGGTCGGCACACCTCTCGGATTTCAGTACGATGACAACTTTAAAAGCAAAAATTAATAGGGATAATATATTGGCAGATTTACGCTATCGCAATATGAGGGGGTCGCTTAAACAGTCAGATAAACACGGATATGCCATCCTTGCGTACTGCTTATTAACGAATGAGCGGTGGCTACGGATCAGCTCACTTTACAAGCGAACAAATGACCAGAAGAATGAAATCAACGACCAGAGTTCACTGGAAAAAAGCACTCTAGATCCGTTGGTGAAAATTTATGGTGAGGAGCAGGGACAAGCCTTGTTTGAAGGAATCAAAAAATTGATCGAAATTCCCCTAACGGATCAAGGCAAGAAAGAGGGACATTTGGAAAGCAAGATGGAAATACCTGAATTTCTGGAAATCCTTCGAAGCATCCAAGTTCCCCAGAAAGGCGAGTATGCTGTACAAGTGACCAACGACCCTAAATTCCTGCCACCCCCTCCTGTGGCCCAGTGCTATTTAGACATCATCCTCTAAAATCAAGGTTGTTTCACCCACAGGATAGAAATGCCAAGGCGTTTTGATTAAAATTATTAATAACTGTGGGTATCAAGTTTAACTTTGCCGTGGAAAATCCAATAGATAGCGATGGTATACGAAACTACCATTGGGATGCCAATGACAGCGATCAGCAGCAATATTTCCAGGGTTGTCTGTGAAGATGCCGAGTTATAAATTGTGAGGCTCAAAGCCTCAGGGTCGTTAATTGCCCGGATAGCATTGGGGTACGTGCCAATACCGTACAGGACCATAAGGCACACAATATTAATACAGGATGAAGCGAAAGCCCAGGCATCCCTCCCCTTCTGGATTTCGCGTGGAATATTTGCAATTGCAAACATATTCACCAGACCCACTAGAAGGAAAATCGGCCGATCTTGAAGCGCCTTAACCATGTGCGGCATATAAATCAATGTCACCATCGTCGCCATGGCATACATCATGATGAAAAAAATAATCGAGGGCGATACTCGCGCTCTCATTTTATCATGCAACTCTCCCTCCGTCTTCATCAAAATATAGATGGAACCATGCATCAGAAACAAAGCCACAGTGAGGACGCCAATCAGCAGGGCGTAAGGATCCAATAAATCAAGCAACCCCCCCGTAAATTCCTGGTGTGCATCTAACGGGATTCCACGAATTAAATTTCCCACGACAAGTCCCAAACCAAGTGCTATCACCAGACTAGCGAAACTGAAAAGAACATCCCACGTCCACCTCCACCAAGCCGTCGGCTGTTTGCTCCGCACCTCGATAGCCACGCCGCGAAAAATAATACCGGTTAATAAGAGCATGATCGGGATGTAAAATGCCGAGCATAATGTTGCATAAACTCCGGGGAACCCAGCAAAAAGGGCGCCGCCGGCAGTCACTAGCCACACCTCATTGCCATCCCATACAGGGCCTATGGAGTTGAGCATCAGTCGTCGTTCCTCATCTTTTTTTGAAAATAAGTGAAGCATACCAACGCCCAAGTCGAAGCCATCGAGGATCGCATAACCTGTCAGCAGAACAACGAATATAGAAAACCAAATAAACTCCAATTCCGTCAGCATGTTATTTCCTGTCAGTGTAAGAACGCAGATGGCGATATGGCGTCAAGCCGTCGACATCTGTCGGCCCGTGTTTGAACTTTTCGTTAAGTAGAAAGATAAATAGTAAAAACAACATAGTATACAAAATCGTAAACATGATAAGCGATCCTAAGACCTGGCTGGCTGTCACTGATTTGGATAAACCGTCGGAGATACGCAACAGGTTATAAACGATCCATGGATAACGCCCCATTTCTGCGGAAACCCACCCTGCTTGGTTGGCAATTTGTGGAAAAAATACCGATGCCACAAGGGCCCTCAAAACCCATTTATTCGTGAATAACGTCCCTCTGCACCATAAAAACACGGCAACGATAGACAAAGAGAACATCAATGTCCACATTAGGATCATCAAATGATATGTCTGAAAGACGACAGCGACATTGGGCCAATCTTTTTTAGGAAACTGATCCAACCCTTTAATTTCTGCGTCCGCTGAACCAAAACTAATAACACTAAGTAATTTCGGAATGGAAAGACTGTAATCCACTCGCTCTTTTTCTCTATTGACAATACCGAAAATTTGGAGCGGCGCCTCCTTTTGTGTATGAAAAATGCCCTCAAGTGCTGCGAGCTTGGCAGGTTGATATTTTGCGACAACCTTGGCAGAACTATCTCCTGAAAATAGTTGTAACACACATGCCGACAATCCTACGACCAATCCAATTTTCAGAGAGCTTCGCGCGAAATCCAGGTGACGCCCCTTAAGAATATAGTACGCAGCGACACTCACAACCAAAAAAGCCCCTGCCAACCAAGCGCCGATGACAGAATGCACTAATCGATCGACTGAAGAGGGATTCAAGACCATTGCCCAAAAATCAGTAATCTCAGCCCTAGCGTTTAACCCCTCACCAACGACGTGGAAGCCTGCTGGCGTCTGCATCCACGAATTGGCGACGATAATCCAGATGGCACTAAAATGCGCCCCCAAACAGACCATCAACGTGGAAAAAAAATGCATTTTTGGCCCCACTCGGTCCCAGCCAAATAGCAAAACAGCCAAAAATCCTGACTCCAAAAAGAAAGCAAACACTCCTTCCGCTGCAAGAGCGCTGCCAAACACATCGCCAACATATCGGGAATACGTCGCCCAGTTTGTTCCGAATTCAAACTCCATGACGATACCGGTGGCCACCCCAATGGCAAATGTCAGAGCAAAAACTTTTGTCCAAAATTTTGCCATCTGCAGGTAAAAGGGATTTTTTGTTTTCAGGTATATAGATTCAATAATCACAAGAATTAAGCCCAACCCTATGCTCAGTGGTGGATAGATATAATGAAACATGATCGTTAAAGCAAACTGCACCCGGGCAAGAATTTCTACATCCACAAAAACCTCATTCTGTTAAACTGCGCATACAGTAAATCATTTAAATTTTAAAAGCGAAAACAATAATGAAGACTTGTCTCATGGCAATCCTCAACACAACCCCTGACTCATTTTACGAAGCAAGCCGTGCTGCCACAGTTGCTGACGCAATCGATCGAGGTTTAAGATTCGAAAGAGAAGGGGCTGATATTCTGGATATCGGTGGAGAGTCCACCCGCCCCGGATCTGCCCCCGTAAGTGTCGAAGAAGAGCTTGAACGGGTGATCCCAGTCATTCAAGGATTGCGGGGGAAATTAAAAATCCCCATCTCGATAGACACAAAAAAGCCCGCTGTGGCAAGGGCGGCAGTCAAATTTGGGGCTGCATTATTGAATGACGTTTCTGGATTTTCCAACTGCGAAATGGTTGCCCTGGCAGTTGAATCCCAACTGGATATCTGCGTTATGCATATGCATGAAACGCCCGAAACAATGCAAATAGCGCCCCCCCATTACGAAGATGGGATCACATCATTCCTTCTTGCTTGGTTTGAAAAAAGAATCAGGGGACTGACTAAAGATGGGGTGCATCCACATAAAATTATTATCGATCCAGGCATAGGATTTGGGAAAACCGTTGCTGATAATCTGGAAATTATACACAATCTGCACTTGTTTAAAAAATTGGGATTTAGAGTTCTTTTAGGAGCATCACGTAAATCGTTTTTGGGCAAAATCCTGAATCTGCCGCCGGCAGAGCTTTTGCCTCCTACGATTGCTGTTAGCACGTTGGCTATCAGTATGGGTATCGATATCCTTCGCGTGCATGATGTCAAAGAACATCGGTCCGTCATCGACTTCATGAATGCGTATTAACGAGATTATGATGGGTTTGTTTCATTTCATGGTGCCAGGGTTGGAAATTTTGATCATGTCGATCATTATGTACTACCTGCTTTCTTTTTTCTGGAGCACCCGTGCCATGGACGTCGTCTTCGGACTCCTCGCATTCCTTCTTCTTTACTCCGCTTCCCGATGGTTTCACCTTCCCGTCCTGCAGGGTCTTCTTCTTTATTTTGTGAACGTAGCCGTCATTGCTCTCATCGTCATCTTTCAGCCAGAGCTTCGTTTAGTATTATCCCGCTTAAGCCTCAAAGGAAAAAAATACCGGGAAATTACTGAATTTGACAAATTTCTGGATTCTGTTGCACACTCGATTTATCGCCTCTCAGAGCGCAGGATCGGAGCCCTTGTTTTGCTGGAGAATCAGGATTGCCTTGACGAATTTGCCAATAAAGCTGTGCTTCTTAATGCACAATTTTCCCCCGAGCTTCTAGAGTCTATTTTTGTCACAACAACACCTTTGCACGACGGCGCCGTTATTATTCGAGGAACGACCATCCTATCTGCTGCCACAATTCTCCCCCTGGCAGACGATAGCACACAGCTATCGAAGTCGATGGGAACGCGCCATCGGGCAGGTCTGGGAATCAGCCAGTTAACAGATGCCCTGATCATTGTCGTCTCGGAAGAGACAGGAAAAGTCTCTATAGCAAGAGATGGAATCATGACGCGCGGAATTAAAATTGACCGATTTAAGGGAATAATCCGCAGCGTGTTCAATCCGCCGAAAACACGTATGGAATCACAGTTAGATATAGTAGGACGATTAGCGAAATGGAATCAGTGACCTTTAATTTTTTCTTCCACAACTGGCAGCGAAAGCTCGTTGCTCTTATCACAGCTATTGTCATTTGGTTATTTGTCAACAGCTCGATGAATGAAACCGTAACAATCCCCAACGTCACTGTACGGGTGATCAACCTCCCTGCGGATAAAACAATCCAAGGACTGCTGCCAAACGGAATCCTCAGCCGCCGCATGACACTGACACTTTCAGGCAGCAAGGATGTTGTTTCCGATTTGGAGTCTGGCGATCTTGAAGTCCTTTTAGATGCTTCCATGGCAGATTCGGATGAATGGGTCGTCGCCGTCACAAAAAAAGATCTAGTGAGTTTGAATCCATCGATCGAATTAACCAAAAGCATCCGGCAAGTGTATCACGGCGAATTTGTTATCTGGTTTAGTCAATTAATTACTGTGAAGATTCCCGTGATCATCCAAACGCCAACCGGGGTGGCGCCGCAGGGTTATGAATTTTTGGATATTTGGCCGCAACACCTCCTGCAAACTGTCAGCGGCGCCGAAGAAGATGTCCACTGGCTGATGAATGAAGGGTTAGAGATGACCTTCGACTTATCCGATGTGACAAAAGCGGAGCTCGATGCGTTAAAGAGCTCGACACGAAGTGATGAAGTCAGTTTTCAGATTCCGTCAAAATGGAAGAAAATCGAGATTCCTTTCCGGTCGAATGCGATCGAAGACTTGAATGATCCCGAGGCTTCGAATTTGAGAATTGATTTTCTCAGAAAAGACCTGATTCCTTTCGACAAGGAAATACCGGTACGTATCTTTTATCCGTTGGCCGACTTGGATAAAATCAACCCCGAAACTTACTCTTTGGCGCTTAGTGATGAAATCCAAAAAAAACTGGGTGTCACCATTTTTACCAAACCGTTGTATGTTGCAGAGGTGAGCCGCCTCTTCCTTGATATTGTCAGAAATTCAATTGAAATCGTCATCGTTGCCGTGCCAAAAAGCCAACGAAAAGTGCTACCCTGGAGCGTACAATTCATCCAACCGCGCGCCCTGGAAGATATTTATGTGACTTATTCCATCGCCAACTCAACGACGGCTAAAGTCAAAGATGCAATCCCCAAAGAAAAAGAGCAATTACTCCGAAAACGGTTCCGCGACTACATGCAGCGAATGACTCTTTTCCTAAAAACAGCCAAAAAGCTGCACATCAAAAGCACCATCGAAGACGAGCAAATCAAAGTAGTGGCGTATTAATAAGGCATGAGGTGGGAGACGAGTGACAAGGCTGCGATAGCGGCTGTTTCAGTCCTGAGGACGTTGGAGTGCAGCTTCACCCCGGTGGCATGAAGGGACTCCATCTGTTTCACTTCGTCTTCGGTAAAACCGCTTTCTGGTCCAACAAAAAACAACGCTTCCTGCGACCCTGCTGGCCACGCATTGTGCACCTTGGGTGCGCCTTCACGAAGATCCCCAAAGTAACAGGTTTTTACTGGTGTTTCAGTCCATCTTTTGAGTGGCGGCATGACTACGATTTTTGGTAGAAAAAGGCGACCGCACTGTTTCATCGATGCGACAGCGATGGTTTCAAGACGGGTGAATTGACTCTCCGAAAGGTCTTTTTTCTCGCTGCGTGCGGCTGGGAAGAGCCAGATCTCCGTCATACCCAACTCGGTGCATTTCTCCATAATTAATTCCAGGCGGGCAAAACGGGGAAGGCCCTGCGCCAGAATTATTTTTATTGTTGGTGGATTGGCGGTAAACACTGTTTGAACGGACAGGACGGCGCGTTTTTTTTCAAGACTTTCAACAGTCGTAGCGGCAAGCTGCCCTTGGCCGTTAACAACCTCCACTTCCTCACCAAGACGCGTGCGCATGACATTGACAAGATGATGATGTTCCTGCCCTTCCAGGTAGATCGGTGTGTTGTTTTCAAGACTTTGAGGATAGTAATAGCGTTCAGCAGGCATAATCTAAAGTACCACACCTTTGTAAACGAGGGCTTTTCCCGGATCGAGCGTCACCAACTGCCCTTCTTTAAGCGTGCGGAGGGCCCCGTCAGCGCGAACAATTGCTGTTTTCCCCAATTTTTCAGCAATTTGCAATGCAAATTTTTCCGATGCTGCATCGTCTATATGATTTTGAAGGATAATTCCGGCAGACTCTTCAATGAGAGGTAAATACGATTCATCACATTTTGCCATGAGTAATAACTGGCCGCGAACAGCGTAGGGCCTTTTAGCCTCTGCAGAGAGCAGTACCGAGATATTCCCATGGATGAATCTGCCAACGCCGCTTTCGCCGCGTACAAGTACATCTCCGATACTTTCCACGAGCATCGTATTAGTCGTTCCGGCGATCCCAAATGGGTATCCGGCAGTCACAACCACAAGGTCGCCATTGCTCACAACATGCCGTTCCAAAGCGTACTCACTGATCATATGAAAAGCTTCTGCAAGGGTATGGCATTCACCACCAAGGATAGGAGTCACGCCCCAGTTAAGGACCATTTGATGATAAGAACGTTCATTGGATGTCATCGCGAGAATCGGGATAGAAGGCCTTAGACGAGCCAGCAGACGGGCTGTTGTGCCGCTTGAAGTACAGGCAAAGATGGCTTTTGCGTTTGAGCTATATGCCGTTTTAACAGCAGCCAGGGTTAAAGCAGAGGGAACATCGTGGTACACCAGTTTAGCATGGAAATCGAAGAAATTGCGATAGTCAAAGTCTTGTTCGGCCTCCATCACCACACTTTTCATCACCTGAACGACTTGTAATGGGTACTTACCGATAGCCGTTTCGCCTGACAGCATTACCGCTGTCGTACTATCATAGATAGCATTCGCAACATCAGAAACTTCCGCACGTGTTGGACGGGGATTATTGATCATAGACTCCAACATCTGCGTCGCAGTCACCGATGGTTTGCCGGCGAGATAGCATTTGCGGATCATCATTTTCTGCAATTTGGGGACATGGCTAAGAGGAACTTCAACACCTAGATCCCCCCGGGCAATCATAATTCCGTCAGCTACCTGGATGATGTTATCGAAGTTTTGGACCCCTTCACTATTCTCGATTTTGGCAATAATAAGGATATCTCCACGTTTTTCCTCTTCAAGCAACCTTTTGATTGCCAATACGTGCTCCGCAGAACGGACAAAGGAAGCAGCAATAATATCGATTTCATTGCGGCAGCCGAATCGGATATCAGCAACATCTTTTTCAGTAAATGCCGGCAAATCCAATGACACATTGGGGACGTTAACCCCTTTTCCTGAGCGGACGACCCCGCTGTTTTCTATTTCAACAACCACGCCATTACCAGCAACTTCGACCACATGTGCGCTGATATAACCGTCGTCAAACAAGATTTTCATATCGGGCTGTAATTTATCTAAAACGCAGGCAGGGGTTATAGCTATACGGAACTGATCCCCTACAATATCATCTTTAACCAATAGCCACCGCGCCCCTGTCTCGAGATATACTTCCCCATCTTTAATCGAACGCAAACGAATTTCCGGCCCTTTAGTATCGAGCATGATTGCAAGGGGGATTTTAAGTTCCTTGCGCACATCTTTGATAATATTAATAACCTTAAGATGCTCATCGTGAGTACCATGACTAAAGTTCAACCGGGCGACATTCATGCCAGCAAGCGCCAATGCCTTGATTTTTTCGTAGGTATTTACGGCAGGGCCAATAGTGCAAATAATTTTAGTACGGATCATAATTCCCTTGTGTGCTGTAAGTTAAACTGACAATAACGGAACGGCACTAAAAAATCCACAACGCAAAGTGATTCACTTGTTCTTGCCTTATCGTGCGTATCCTGTTATGCTTGTGGGTTATTATGGAAGAGCGAACTATCTCATTACGCAAGGTCAATGTCCACAACCTGAAGGGAGTCAGCCTCGAGCTTAAACCCAATCAGCTTGTCGTGTTTACAGGAGTTTCAGGCTCCGGTAAATCCTCATTGGCGTTCGATACCCTCTATGTCGAAGGACAGCGGCGCTATGTCGAGTCGCTTGGTACTTTTGCCAGGCGCCAGCTTGGTGAGATGACCAAGCCCGACCTGGAACATGCTTCCGGCATTTCCCCCACCATATCGATCGAACAGAAGACCGCAGGGAGGAATCCCCGTTCGACCGTCGGAACGATGACAGAAATTTACGACTACGTGCGCGTGTTGTATGCGCGCATTGGCATTCCTCATTGCCCTGTCAGCGGGGAAGCCGTTAAACCTCAAAGCCGCGAACGGATTATCAAATCAGTACAGAGCATGCCTGCCGGAAAGCGAATCCTTGTACTCTCTCCCTATGCCAAAGCAAAGAAAGCCGAATTCAAGGAAGACTTCCAGGACCTCATCCGCAAAGGGTATATGCGCGCTAGGGTCGATGGCAACATCATTGACCTAAGCGACGATATATCCCTTGACGGCAGTGTGGCCCATGATGTCGATATTGTCATCGATCGCCTAGCAATACAGCCGGATAATCATTCACGCATTGCCGAAGCCGTCACTAGCGCCCTGAATCTTAGCAACGGTGTGATGAGCATCCTCGACGCCGCCACCGAAGAAGAACTCCTGTTTTCAATGCATGCTTATTCCCCGCAGTCAGGCCTATCCTATACATCGCTGGAGCCGCAAGACTTTTCATTTAACAGTCCTTCTGGGATGTGTCCACAGTGCAGTGGACTTGGAACAGTGCACGAATTTGACCTCGAGAAGATTATAGATCCCAACCTCAGTATTGCCCAGGACTGCTGTTCTGTCGGCAGTTCCTACCAAACAGTACGGTTCGGAAATATTTATGACAACCTGGCAGAAATCTACAATTTCAGTGTGCATACTCCATGGAAAGACCTGTCTGCTGCAGCCAAAAAGATTTTTTTATACGGCACCGACAAGAAGTGGACACGGATGCATTTCGTCCATCCTGTCACCGGGGCCACCTGGGCAGACCACGTCCAATGGCGCGGCATCCTTCATGAAGCGCACAGTCGATTTGCTGAAGCAAAAAGTGATGTTTATCATAAAAAAATGCGTGTCCTTATGCACGAGCAGGTATGCCCTGCATGCCATGGAGAGCGTCTAAAACCCTATGCCGCGGCAACTTTAATCAATGGAAAGCGCATTGCCGCCCTGACTGCCATGACCATTGGCGACTGCTTTTTATTTTTTAACACCCTTTCCCTGGAAAAAAACGACCTTATCATTGCGGTTGAACTCCTGAAAGAGATCCGTCAGCGCCTGGAGTTTCTGGTTGAAGTCGGCCTTTCGTACCTAACTCTCGACCGCACGGCGCCGACATTATCCGGCGGTGAAGCTCAACGGGTGAGGCTTGCCTCTCAAATAGGATGCGGACTCGTCGGCATCACTTACGTCCTTGACGAACCCTCTATTGGCCTCCACCCACGGGATAACAAAAAACTTATTAGCACCCTTAAACATCTCCGCGACATGGGGAACACTGTTGTTGTTGTTGAACACGATGAAGAGACTATTTGGGAAGCCGACCACATCGTTGATTTTGGCCCGGGGCCCGGATCGCGCGGTGGGGAAATCATCGTCGATGGCAGCATCGCCGATCTTGTCACTAACGACCGCTCGATTACAGGAAAATACCTCAATGGCACTCTGGAAATCCCCATTCCGAAAAAACGACGCAAGCCATCCAAAGAGAAAATCAAAATTGTCGGGGCCACACACCATAACTTGAAAAATCTTACCGTCGACATTCCCCTTGGCGTCATGATTGCCGTGACGGGAGTGTCAGGATCAGGGAAATCATCCCTCATTACCGACATCTTATATCCTGTTCTTTCGAACCATCTTCACGGTGGAGAACACCCTGTGGGCGCCCATCAAGCCATTAAGGGAATAGAGTTTATCGACAAAGTCATTGCCATCGACCAATCCCCCATTGGACGCAATCCGCGATCGAATCCATCAACCTACATCAAACTCTTTGACGAAATCCGCGACCTGTTTTGCAAACTGCCTGAAAGCCTCGCACGGGGGTACAAACCCGGACGCTTTAGCTTCAATGTGAGGGAAGGTTCGTGCCCTCAGTGTGAAGGGATGGGACTGGTCAAGGTTGATATGGACTTCATGGAGGATGCCTGGATCGACTGTCCTTTGTGCAAAACGAAACGTTTTGATGAAGAGACGTTGTCTGTATTCTATAAGGGGAAAAACATCTACGACATTCTTGAAATGGAAGTTGCCGAAGCCTTGGAATTTTTCTGCAATATCCCAACGATCAAGAAAAAATTGGAGACTCTCAAACAAGTCGGAATGGAATACATCAAACTGGGCCAATCTTCGACGACATTGTCCGGCGGAGAAGCACAGCGGATCAAACTCGCCAAAGAGTTAGTGCGCCCCTCCACAGGCAATACATTTTACATCTTGGATGAACCCACAACAGGATTGCATTTTCACGACATCAAGCAACTGCATCATGTTTTGGACGCACTGGTAGAACGTGGTAATACTGTCCTGATCATCGAGCACAACATGGACATCGTAAAAACTGCCGACTGGATCATCGACATTGGTCCTGAAGGGGGCCAGGGCGGTGGGGAAGTGGTTGCCACGGGGACGCCGGAAAAAATCAGTAAGCTCGACACCCCTACAGGACATGCTATCCACCACGCACTACACAACGATCCAGCAGCGAAAGTTAAAGAACTGCTTGCAGCCGACAAGAAGAAAAAACAAAAGAAAAAGGAAAATCGAGAGACAGAAGAGATTCGTTCGATCACCGTCCTGGGCGCAGAGCAAAACAACCTCAAGCATCTGGATGTCACGATTCCACGCCATCAGATCACCGTATGCACCGGTCCCTCAGGATCTGGAAAAACCTCCTTAGCGTTCGAAACGATCTACGCTGAAGGGCAGCGCCGCTATATCGAATCATTATCCCCCTATGCACGTCAATTCGTCAAGCAGATGCCTAAACCGAAAGTGGGCCATGTTGAAGGACTATCTCCTGCCATTGCCATCGAACAAAAATCTCATGCGGGGAATCCCCGAAGCACCGTTGGGACAATGACAGAGATCTATGACTACCTGAGGGTCCTATACGCACGCCTTGGTATTCCCCATTGCCCGGAAACAGGGGAAGTGATCCAGGCTATCAGCAAGGACTACGTCGTCGATCAAATTTTATCTTATCCGGAAAACGAAAAGATACAGATCCTTGCTCCCATCTACTTGAAAAAGACAGAGAAATTTGAAGACGCTATCAATCGGCTGCAACGACTGGGCTTTCTCCGTATCCGCCTCAATCAAAACTTTTACGATTTGGACACTCCGGACCCCAATACGCATTTTGACAGGAAACGGAAAAATGACCTCTGCCTGGTAATAGACAGGCTTAAAGTGAATCCAGGCGGACGCCACAGGATATTTGAAGCAGTGGAAAATGCCGCACGAATTGGTGAGGGGCAATTAGTTGTCGCCAGGGAAGAAGAGGACGTTTTATTCAATCTGGCATTTGCCGTTGTCAGCACAGGAAAATCATATCCGGAAATCACCCCGCACACATTCGCTTTTAACCATGCTCAGGGGATGTGTCAGGATTGCCTGGGTCTTGGATACCAGTACGGCGCCAACCTGACACACAATGCCGAAATCATCCACCAATCCGCCATCAGTTTAGTTCGCTTCCTATGGCGGGAGAAATATACCACCGCAGCCATTCATCTATTTGAAGCATTCGCTGCTACCGAAAAAATAGACCTCCACATCCCCCTTAGCGAACTTCCAGCGGGAAAACTGCAGATCCTTATGAACGGCTCGCCACCGGAAAAATGGTATACCACAAAAAATGGATACAAATTCCGCTGGGTGGGGATCAATCACGTGCTGGCAAAAATTGGGAAAAGTGGAAAAGCGGAAATTAGAGAGCCCGTGATTCCCTTATTGGATGAACTAGAATGTTCTTCCTGCCAAGGCACGCGGCTCAACCCCCTGGCGCGGAATGTTACCATCAACAAGCTTTCCATTAGCGATCTATGCCACCTTCCCATTGGCCACGCACAAACCTTCATTGAAAAACTTACGCTCTCAAAACAAGAGAGTCAACTTCTCGATGAAGTGAAAAAACAGCTCGAAAGCAAGCTTGCATTCCTTTGCGAGGTGGGCCTGCACTACATAGCCCTCGAACGGCGCGCCCCGACACTTTCCGGTGGCGAGACTCAACGAATCCGCCTGGCACGCCAGCTGGGAAGCGGACTCACAGGCGTCTTGTATGTCCTTGACGAACCCACCATCGGTCTTCATCCGCGCGATAGCGACAGGCTGAATGCTGCCCTGAAAAGGCTCAAAGAGCTCGGCAATACTCTCATCATGGTGGAGCACGACCCTCTGACAATCGAAAAAGCGGACTTTATTCTCGACTTCGGCCCTCGCGCGGGGGAACACGGAGGACACATCACGGCCCAGGGGACCCCTGCCCAGATCAAACAAAACCCTAATTCTTTGACGGGTTTATACCTCTCAGGAAAACTGTCAATTCCGATCCCGAAAGTGCGGCGACAAGCAAAGCAGGGAAAAATCGCGATTTCAAAAGCCAGTGTGCACAATTTAAAGAACATCAGTGTTTCTATTCCTATTGGCCTCATAACATGCTTGACAGGGGTTTCAGGATCAGGTAAATCAACGGTGCTCCAGGATGTGTTGTTACCAGCGGCGGCACAAGGGGTTAATGTACGCGATGTTGTCACCTACAAAGGATGCAAAGTCAGCGGACTCAGCCTTATCGATAAAGTCCTTTCGATCGACCAGAATCCAATTGGCCAGACGGCCCGTTCCGATGTAGGTACTTATGTCGATTTACTAGGAAGAATGCGTGAATTTTTCTCATCATTACCTTTAGCGCGCACCAAAGGACTCCAGGGAAAACATTTCAGTTACAATCATCGACGCGGCATGTGCACAGCGTGCTGGGGAATGGGCTATAGAAAAGTGGAAATGCACTTTCTACCCCCTATTCGCGTCCTATGCGAAGACTGCCAAGGGCTGCGCCTTAATCCTGTAAGCCTTGAAGTCCTCTACAAAGGAAATAATTTTGGACAGTACCTGCAAATGACTGTCGATGAAGTACGCGCAATTTTCGCCGACCACCCGAGAGTCACGAGGCCTCTAGACACACTGATTTCCGTTGGATTAGGTTACCTAAAATTGGGCCAAGAGATGGCTACCCTTTCGGGAGGGGAAGCTCAACGGATTAAAATAAGCCGTGAGCTCGCTAAACGGTCTACAGGGAAAACGCTTTATCTATTGGACGAACCTACCACAGGGCTGCATACTGACGACATCAAAAAGTTATTGGGCGTCCTTCAACGCCTTGTGGACAAAGGCAACACGATGGTCATCATCGAACACAATCTCGACGTCATCAAAAATGCAGACTATGTCATTGAGCTGGGCCCCGAAGCGGGCGAAGCCGGAGGCACAATCGTCTGCACAGGAACTCCAGAAGAGGTCGCACAGCACAAAACCTCTTGGACAGCGATGTACCTGAAAGAAAAATAACCGAATACACTTACGCAATAGTGACACCTTAAGGATACACAACCACCAGCTCAACTAGGACATCGACTTGTCGATGTAATTTTAAGCCGTGCTCTCGGATGGCGGGACACCCCCAATGTGGGATTGAGGAGTTTCAACCCAGGGGTGTTCTGTCCGTTCAATGACACCTATTCGTACTAACAGTTCAACGAATTTTGCTTTAAGATTTCCTCGAAACCTATAAGCATAGTTTGACGTCCTTGCATTTTGAAGTGCCGCTGAGGGAAGCTTGTAATCAGCAAGAACATTAACACCATAACATTCAATAAGTTCATCTTCTACAACACTTCCAGGACTGCTCTTTTCAACATTCACTTTTTTAGGGATCTCCTTCGAAATCTCCATAATTCTTTTGTCATATTCCACCCGAAGCTTAAATATTTCTCGTTGCTTACTTTCATCTGTAATTCCTTTGTTCTTTATAACCTCAACTTCAAACGATTGCGCACACTGAATCATCATTCTTAGAGCCTCAACAGTCCGTTGAAAATCCGCTCTTTCTCCCAAAATCCCTCTTTTTTTCTGAGGCTCTATACCTTCAGTAGAAAATAGCTGTTTGCCCTGATCAGTATCTTCCCACTTGATAAGATATGGTGTTAACAACTCGTTTCTATCTCCAGGAGATTCCACAGCAGCTTTAACCTGTTTGTACCTGTTAATTAAGAGATTCTTGCCATAAACCAAAACATTATCCACAAGTCCTTTTTTAGTGTCATATGGCATATCTTTGCTTTCCATCAGAGGAGCCAGCGATGTTTGACCTAAGCCATGAAACAGCCCGAGGACGCTAACGGCTTCGACTGGAACTTTTTCAGTAAGTTTTTTTTCAATATCGCTTTTTAATAATTTCTCTTTTGCTTTAGCCAATTCAATCTGTTTATGATAATTTGTGATTGTTCCATTGTTTTCTCTGAAGTTAACATCAAAATCTTGAGGGGGCATTTCCACATATGATAAAATGCTACGTTGATAATCTTCATCACTGATTACATTATTAGATTGAAAATCAGAAACAAATTTAGTGACACCATCTTTTTTAAATTCCCCTAAAATATAACTTCGAGCTTTCTCTAAATCAAGCCCCATTGCCCAGCGGTCGGGTTTAAAGTCAATAAATCCGGCGGCAGACAAAAAAGCATCGATACAGTGAACTTGATTGGTGACAGGTACTGCACAATTCCTTATAAATGTTGCGGCAATATTATTTACAAAGCCTTCCAATATTTCTCTAGCTACCGGCACGGTTATCAGCCTGACACGGTCTTCTTCTGTAAGCTGAGTAGAATCCTCTAACTCTTGCAGCGCTAGCCCCCCTATTTTTCTTACCTCATCTTTCATTTTTTGTGCTTGTTTTATTAATTCTCCAGCCTCTGCCATTACCCTATCCCGTTTACTTCCCCCTATGCTCTCTTCAGCCTCCTTTATTTGCTTTCTGGCATCATTCATTATTTTGTTCGCATCACTTATCTTCATTTCCAATAATACTTTCTTTGCTTGGCTGAATTCGGTTCTATTTCCCACAGCACAGCGTTGTTCCATGTTTGGTCTCACCATCGCAATCAATCTAGATGTCGTTGCTTCAATATCACCTCGTTCCTCTAATAGTCCCTTAATACATTCAAAGTCTCCGAGAATTTGCCAGTAAGATTTTTTTATATCTTCATCACTAACTCCATAGCTGGACATGGTTCCGATTTTTTCAAACATACCATTCAAGGCGGGTTCAATTTCTATCGGGCTGTATTGCTTTATCACCGCCCCCACTTTCAGTTCAAATGAATTTATAAAGATTTTGGAATCTAATTCGTCTTTGATCTCTTCGGGGCTGAGTTTAGAATTGAATGCGGCTGTGATCTCTTCGGGGCTGAGTTTAGAATCGCGTGCAGCTTTCATTTCTTCAGGACTGGGATTAGAGCCAAAAGCAAGCTTGAACAAGTTATCCTCGTAAAATTGCGTCTCGCCACGTTTTTCAATTTCACTACGTTTTTTTTCCACTTCGGATTTTATAATAACAATACGTTTTATTGCCATTTCTTTTATTTTAGTTTCATCTTTCACATACCTCTGTTTTACTACAGCCCACGTTTTTTTAACCCAATTCTCTAACACCCCCATTCTTCTGATATATTCCTCCCTGGAAATTACTTTGAAATTCATCATTTGGTTTTTTGGACTTTTTAAAAATTCTATCTTCATTTCTACGCTCTCTAAAGGATTCAAACCTAATGCATCTTGCACACTTTGTAACCAGACTTTACCTCCCAACAGATTGACTAAAGGCTGTGCCTGATGAAGGAACTTGAGGTCATGTAGGGGCGTTTTTTTATCTTTGCCAAATGGAGCAGATAGAAGTTCCTTTAGAGTCTCGTGATTGCATTCTTGCTCTGCCAGCTTAATTATTGTTGGCATGAACTGAACAGCATTTTGAGCTAAAAAGGACTTTTCTTCGGGGGGAGGGCTTTTTTTAGAGAGATACTCGAAAACTAAATCTTGGTATTCTGTGTCCTCCGCCAAGATGGTTATTATCTGGAAGGACTCAACCCTATCCAGAAAGGACTCCCCTGCAGAGTTTTTTTTAGAAATAAATTGCGCGACAACATCACGATATTCAGGCTCTTTTGCCAACTTAACTAATAGCGGAATAAAGGAAAGATAGTGTTGCTTTAAAAATTCCGTCTTACCCAGCTTCTCGTTCACGGCGGAATCTTCTAAAGTTAAATGTTTAAATAATCGATACAGGTCGTTGACTTCTAATGACTCAAAGATCGGAGCGTAACCTGGAAAAAATCGGAATATAGGCGCTTCCGTGCTAGTCCCACCACTTTTCGGCGCAAACAGCAAATCAAGCAACTCATTGGAATGACCGTTTACGAGCCCTTTTAACGGCATGGTTCAAATGAAGGTAACACTTTTGGATGGCCATGATCACCTGAACGAA
>JBAWVE010000016.1:0-18743 GCA_037147435.1 Parachlamydiaceae bacterium | reverse complement strand
GACTGTTGTCCTTGTAAAGGGGACGCTTGCGTATTTTACAGGAAATTTTACCAATACTGATTCCGGTTCAAAAGGCTTCTCTACAACTGAATATCCAGCGTTGCGGAATCGATCCACCAAAGGGTCGTGTTTGGAGTAGGTGATGTTATTAAATAAATACCTACCTAACGGCATGTGGACGCCTTCGGGCACTTCGCCCCACTCTTCAGTTCCCATAATTTTGCTAAGCGTGCCGCTTGGCTTGACGCAGGTCACGTTCTTTGGCAACGGAGCATTCAACTCATTCGCCATGCTGTAAGCGGCGCTAACGGTGATATTACGCATTCTCTTATAATCATAAGCTGTCAGATCAGGCCTTGCACGAATCCCAGTTAGACCCACTCCACACAGGTGAAGGAACTGATTATTCAGATGCCAAGCCTCCTGTAGAATTTCATCGCGCAAGTTAACCATTGTTTGGCGGTAGTTCATTCTTCCTGCAATATACAGGGCTCTTTCCAATCCAATTTTATCCCCCTTAAAGGCCAGTACGTTCACTTCTGTCAGATTGCAGAAGCTTTTGTTGCCCAGGAGAATTTCGACACAGGGGTTGCATCCTTTAAACCAGGGTGCACGTCTTTCAGCTTCAGCCGCATTGATAAAGCCGGGCTCTGAGCCTCCTGAATCAATCATCAATTGGAACAGCTGTTCGAGCTCAACTTTAGTTGGCTTTGTGTGGAAAAGGAGGCTATTATTTGATTGTTGTCTGTGGGCATTGCCTTTCAACCACCATTCTTTCTTGGCGAGTGCGAACTCTTCCCATTCTGGTTGGCCGTATTCGAAAAGGGCTATCTGTGCTGAACGGCGACTTGAGAGAATTGTTCCCAGCCAGTTGACGATGTCCAGGATGTCCATGCGTGTCAAGAGTTGATCTGAGCGATCGGACAGAATTTTTGCGATTGCCTTAAATGCTTTGGAAATTTGTTCATCGCCGGAAGAGATCCATCCATACCCTTTTAAGCGGGTGCCTGCAGGGCGAATTTCAGAAAAATCCAGAACAAGAGTTTTTGCAGGGAACTTTCCCGCCACAAGTTTGCCAATTGCTTTTGCCCAGGCTATAGCGGAATCACCAACTTTAATTGTCCACGTATATGTCTCAGGGTCGTACGTCTCAACGTTATGCTGCACTCCGCCTTTTGATGTTCTGGGCGAACGCACAACTTTTATCTCATGAAGGGGACGTCTAAAACCATTCAACGTACCTGTAATTGGTCTGAAGCCAACACCACAACCTTGTAGAAGAAGCCACAACACATCAACCATATCATAGACAGTTTCCACATGAGTATAAGAGCAATTAAACATGCTTGACTCGCGGGTACGGCTTAGTTCCGTTCCCCCCAACCACAATGTGCGCCCAGCTGTCGCAATAAATCGATGCAAAATCAGGTAACGCATCTCTTCGAGCTCGTCTTCTTCGCGCTCATTCAATGAATGTCCTAGTGCACGCTCCCAAAGCCAGCGCTGATGGTTAACGACTCTGTCGACAACTTGCTCCCAGCTTTCCAGCAAGGATTCGCCTTCTCTGACTGGACGATGATATGTGCGCAAAGCCGTTGCCATGGCTCTTGATGTTGGTTTTGTCATGATCTACTTCCTCTTCCTCTAGACAGTTAATTTTAACAGAAAATACACTTCTTCTTCAATGCGATATATATATAAAACACAAGACCTTGCGAAAATAGAACCCCATTACACAAAAGGCTGTATTTATGTCCTTTCGTATCGGTTTTTTCGGGTTTAAAGTCAATATAGAGATTTTTCTTTGAAACAAGGCAAAGAGAACCAATATGATAGAAATAAACTACACTTGCGACAAGATTCGTAACAGTTCGGAAAAGTGAGAATCTTGAGGATTAATAGCCCCATTTGGATCTCGATTTTGCCGCTCTCTTAAAATCCTTTCAAGAGCCATCTCAACGGACTCTTTATCGAGCCTGTGGTAGAAATCGACTCCAATCGAAAGAAGGGAGTTGAAGTCCTCTTCCACTTCCAAAAGCGGTATGGATTTTTTTACTAGGTTGTCAAACGTCTCTTTATCTCCGTAAGCCACGAGAAAAGATAGGACCTCAAGATTGAATTCCAGGTCTGACAACGCATTTTTGCGACTTAGCAGTTGTTTGATAATCCTATTGGCTTCAGCCGTATCCGTAGAGGAGATGACCCGTGCGCGCAAAAAATCAAACCATTTGACATCGTGGATGTAAACAGTGAATCCTTCGATCAGTTCAGATGCATAAAGTTCGTTGCTATTGTCAATTTGTTCGGAAATAAAGTCATGGAGGAACGTTTCGATGTCGTTGGCGCAGCCGCCGTTAATGCAGTCGAATGCGTCATGCGGATCCGCCCCTTCGTCGGTGTTTTCGTCAAGAATTACCCGTAAATTGGCAAGAGCGTCCTCGATCGATTCGACAAGGCTGATATGTCCCTGGTCATAAAGCGATATTTGGTGATCTAGTTCGTCACAGAAAATAGAAAGGCAGGTTTTCTCAGGTAATAGGCGTCGCCAGAGCTCAAAGACAACCAGATAAATTTGATCATATGACCGCATATCTTCCGGCATCTCACCGACAAGAGTGTCTGTCAATTCTTCTGGGGTATCGACGGCATCGGCAAAAGCGGCGAAAGAGGATTTATCCAACCGTATGTGTCTGTCTTCCAAACGCTCGAAAAGGCCATCTGTAGGCATCGCGCGGTAATCTTCCACCTGCCAGGCTTCGACCTCAGCAGTTGGCTGTAATATCCAGTTCATACGTAAAGAGTTATAAAGGGCACGACGATTGATTTCCATAATCCATTCACATTCACGGTTTATACTAATCATGCCTATTCGGTTGGCATGGTTCTATTAGCCACAGCTTAGCAGAAAGACCACAATGAAGGAAAGGCCTGTTTGCAGGAAGTGCACAAATCAAGCCCACGGATTAACTACAGGGGTATTCATCCACTCAAAATCTTTAACATTAAGCGTCACTAAAGCAAAACCATGAGATTTTGCCGTCGCAGCAATATACAAATCCTGTACTGCAACAGAAATTCCTTTTTTTCTCAGGCTGGCATTTAGACAGCCCCACTCTTTAGCTACAAGATCTCCAATAGGAAGAATTCTATCTTTGAAACGAGAGTGTATTTCTCCGTAAAACCAATCTTCAAGATCTTTTTTTTTCTTTGACTTTGGCAATCTTTCAATCCCATCACATAATTCCGCAATGGTAACGACTGATAGATAAAAAAGATCCTGACTTCGACCTTCAAACCAATTGCGGACAGGATTAGAAACATCCTTTCTAAGCTCGCTTAGGGCACATGTATCCAAAAGATAACTCATAGCTTAACCTCTCTTGGCAAGTCTTTTTTTCTTTCTATTTTAAGATCAACATTTCGATGGGGTGATCGTTGGAAAAAATCAACAAGACTCTCCCTATGCTGCGCCAATTTAGTAAAATCTGCATCTGAGATAATCCAAGCTGTGGGCTGACCTCGATGCGTCAGTTGCTGCGGTCCTTTGGTAACAGCAAGACGGATGACCTCGCTTAAACATTGTTTTGCTTGCTGAATCTGCCAGTTTTTCATAATTAATACTCCTATCTAGACTGTCTAGATTGATTATAACAGTGATTGGATTTATCAGGTAAGGAAAAAGAGTTAAGAGCTCAGCAATTAGGAGTGGAGTATTTTCAGAAGAGAATAAGACAGATTGTTAAAAATTCGGCCTTGATCACCTTCACAGTGAAAACTTTCGGTCAGAATTTTGCAGAATGGCTGCATTTGTGTGAACGCGTGTTGTGTGAGGGAGTTTTACAGGATATGCAGGATGTAGCAGCAGGATTTTATGGGGATGGGTTTTGAGGCGATGATCACCTGTACTAGCAGGATCTTCAGTCAAAAAATAAAATAACAAGATGGGCAGGATGGGTAGGATAAGCAGGATACCTTCAGCTGGCGAGTTGTCTTTACCTCGGAAAGTGAAATAATTGGCGAAGTAGTATCATCTTCGGCTTGCCGAAGACGATACTACTTCGCCTTATATTTTATTTTCTAAGGCAAAGTTCAACTGGTCAACCGAAGGTATCCTGCTTATCCTACCCATCCTGCCCATCTTGTTATTTTATTTTTTGACCGTAGATCCTGCTAGTACAGGTGATCATCGCCCTCAATTTCACCTCTACTTTATGAGTACTTACGAAAAAGAACTTAAATTTAAAACTTGCGTATTCATTAAAAATTTAATATAGTCGTTATTTAAAAAATTTTATCGGAGGCTCACAACCATGTTTCAAGGTCATAGTAACACACAATTTTTGAATGAAAACACATCACAGGAGATCCCCAAAGATCTCGCTACATCCATCTGGAATGGGCGCAACTTCGAATTAAGGCCCACAAAAATCTACAACCGAAATAAATCGACGATTGTGAAAGTTTTAAAAGCCGGTTTTTGCGGAACTGATCACCATTTTATTGAAAGACCGAATCTTTCTACCGAGCTTAGCCTGGGACATGAGATACTTGCAGAATTGGTTCAGGTGGGGGAACATATTAAATCGGTAGGAAATCAACCGCTAAAAGTGGGAGATCGGGTGGTAGTCATCCCCGGCATTGCTTGCGGGGGGTGCCATATTTGTCTTTCCTATGGAGGCCATGAAAATATGTGTAATCACCGTTCCGTCCACGGTTTCAGTAAGTATTCGAGTTCTTCCTATTTTCCCCAGGGTGGATTTTCAAACTATATGGAATTGCTTGATAATCTTTGGGTTTATAAAGTTCCTGAAAATATCCCAACGGAATATGCGATGTTTGGGGAACCCTTGGCGATTGGTGTCAAAGCAATCGAGCGCGCTTTGGGCGGCGGCCGCCCCGACAGGGATTTAGGACCAGGACTTGCCCCCAGGGCAGCCATTATCGGCCTCGGCCCTATTGGATGCATCATGGCGTATATGCTTCAGTCGATCAATGCGGATATCGTTGGAGTGGATATCGACCCTTGGAAGGCAAAATTTGCCGGAGAAGTCATGGGTATTGACACGCTGCATGTCCCGGAAGATGCGCGGGCTGCCGATGAGCTTTTCAAACAAAAGTTTCCAGATGATTTTGATATTGTTCTGGAGTGCGGTGGGACAGCAAAAGCCTTTGAGCTATCGATCTTGCTGCCTAGAAAGGGTGGAAAAGTGATCGAGTTAGGAAATTATATTTTAGGAGATAAGGCGCATATTGATCCTGCTGTTATCTGCCGCAAAGAACTTGATATTTCTGGTTCTGTGTTGGCCCCACCTTTTATCTACAGCAAGGTTTTTCGCATTCTTCAAAAGCAGGATCCAAGTTGTTTATCTAAGTTGGTCACGCACACCATCAAGCTGAGCGAAATGAACACGGTTATGGATATTCTGGAAAGCAAAAAATATATGAAGATTTTTGTGGAGCCATGAAAAACACCTCTTTACTGCTCGAGCAGATTAAACTGTCCTCTACCTCCCAAATCAAACAGATGGCGGATAAGCGATGGACAGACACCATTTCTCTTGCCGGCGGAGAACCGCGATTTGAAATCCCCGAGGGCTGCCTAAGGGCAGTCCTCGAAGATGATTCAGCGACTAAGTACTCCCCTGCTCGCGGATATCCTGATTTGGTTCAGCTTATCCAGCAGAAGCTGGAGAAAGTGAATGGCATTAAAGTTAACGAAGACCAGATCATTTGTGTGACGGGCGGGTGTAATGGAATTTTCAGTACCTTGATGGCATTAACAAATCCTGGTGACGAGGTGCTTCTTCCTGACCCCTCGTGGGAATATTTGAGTAATATGGTGACATTAGCCAGATCTGTCCCGAAAAGGTTCAACTATGTGTTTAATGGACACAGATATCAACCGGATTGGGAGGATTTAAAAAAACAGATCACACCGAAGACAAAGGCTATCATTATTAATTCCCCTTTAAATCCACTGGGAAGCGTTTTGACACAGCAGGAGATTCAGTCCCTATCTGAGATATGCGCGCACCATGGAGTGTGGATGATTTCTGATGAAGTGGCAGAAACGTATGTTTTTGAAGGTAATAAACATCTATCCCCTGCTGCTACTTATGATCATGTCATTACTATCCATTCGTTTTCAAAGAGTTTTGCTCTCACGGGGATTCGGTTAGGATATGTTTCGGGTCCAAAGAAAGTGATCGACCTGATTCAACGTTATACACTTTTTTGTAATATGTACCCCCCCAGTCCCTCTCAAAGAATTGCTCATCGAATTTTATCATCTGATTACCAGTCGTTTATGGAAGAAGTCAGATGCACATTTGAAAGAAAAATGGAACGCTTTGCTAAGGGACTTGAAGGGATCGAAGGGATAGAGTTTTGGAAACCTGAAGGTGGATTGTTTTTATTTCCCAAATTCACTCTTCAAACAGAAAAATCATTATATGAGATACTGATCCATGAATACCATTTACTTTCTGTTCCTGGAGAATCTTTTGGAGCACAGGGGAAAAATCACCTGAGGTTGTTTTATGGTGTTGATGAGACACTTATCGACCAGGCAATCAAACGAATTGAATCAATGAATACACATTACATGGAAAACACATGCGTAAAATATTAATCCTTGAACCGACACTTGTCAGCATCACTGATGTTGCAGAAGGAGCCCAGCATTTGGGCTATGAGCCTGTTTTTTTTTGCAGCAAAAAACATTATTCGGGCGACGCGATTCGCGCCATTGAGAAATACAAATACTTTGATGTTGATGCATCCTCAGTAGAACAGATGACCGCTTTCATTAAAAAAGAAAACATATCTGATATTGCAGCTGTGACTACAACTGCAGATAGGTTTCTTGTCAGCGCTTGTTTGTTAGCCAAAGAATTGGGGGTCTCAGGGCTGGATCCTGCCCTCATCAATCTTGGTGATAAAGCAAAAGTTTGCAGTTTGATACCGGAATACAGCCCCTCATTTCTCAAGTTTGATATCGATCACATTCCCCTTGAAGAACTGTTACAAATGCAGGAAACTTTTGGCTCTGTTCTTTTTAAGCCTGTTCAAACGGCCGGAGCAAGAGGCATGTTTACTTTAGATGAAATCTCTGTACCTCTTCTCAAAGAGAAAATGCAAAAAGAAGCCCCCCAGGCGCTGATTGATGGCGCGTGGCTTGCACAACCCTTCATTGCCGGCAGGCTAATTAGTTTGGAAGGCTTTGTCGTGAATAGCAGGGTTTATTTTTTAGGATTTTCTCTTAGAGAAAAAGTCGGAAAAGTTGAAGCCATCAATCATTTTCCTGCCGACCGGATGATCCCTATACAATTGCAAAAACAGGCAAAAGAGGCAGTTTCGACACTCTTCCATCGCGCTAACTTTAAGAATGGATACTTCCACACCGAATTTATCATGGATGGGGATTCCGTCTATCTCATCGACACCAATGCCGGAAGAATTGCAGGCGCTGGGATCGCCATCCAGATTGCTTTGTCGTACGAGCTACTCCCTTCAGAGATTTTTGCTCACGTGCTTGATGTATCTCTCTTTGGAAATCGTTCGCATTCCGCACATGTATACGATTCTCTACCTAAAAAAACACTCTGTATAAATTATGGAGTCAAAGAGGGTGTCAAGTTTGACAGAGTCGAACTTCCCCCTGGTTTCGACTTCATTCACCTGCAGTTACTCAATAACGGAGATTTTGTTCCTCCGTTAGGTGGTGGAATAGTGGATAAAATTGGAAATGCAATTGGCTATGAAGAGAACTTGCCAGAGCGGGTCGCAAAAATTAAAATCCACACAAGCAAGGGTGTTCTATCCCCCTATTACAGTTCGACAGATGTCAGCACCCATAAAGTTGAGATAAAATAGTGAACGTGCCCGTTTTAATCATTTTCCTGATTTCCAATCTCCCCACGATGGCTTCTACAATGTACCTGCCTTCATTGCCGGAAATTGGGCAGGTATTCGGAAGTTCTGAAAGTTTGATGAAACTCACTCTGTCTGTTTATCTTATTGGCTTTATTTCTTCACAGCTTGCCTCTGGGTCGTTATCCGATCGCTATGGGAGAAGAAGCATCCTCTTGATTGGAACCTCTCTTTTTTGCTGTGGAACGTTGTTGTGCATGCTATCACCAAGTATTTCCGTATTTTTTTGTGGTCGGTTCATTCAAGGCTTTGGCTCTTGTGCCATTGCAAGCTTATCGCGAACAATTCTAAGGGATTTATTTTCAGGGAAAGAGCTCTCAAAATTTAATTCTTACAATGGAATAATTTTAACTCTGGGAATAGTTTTGTCTCCATTATTTGGAGCTTTCTTCCAGGATATATTCAACTGGCAATTCAGCTTTCTCTTCATGCTTGTTTATGGATCTCTCGGTTTTCTTTCAATTTATAAATTATTTCCTGAAACCAACAGTCATCTTGATCTATCTGCATTGCAGTTTTCAAATATTTTTTCCAGCTGGAAAGAATTTTTAACAGACCGTACCTTTATGGCGAATACCATTGCCGCCGGAATGGCGACGTCAGGGATATACGTCTACTATAGCATCACCCCTTTCTTATTTCAAAATGACTTTGAACTGACTCCAGTTGAATATGGATATTGCTCATTATTCATTGTCTCAACCCTGATTATTGGTCGAATGATAAATATTAAACTTATTCACTATAAAGATCTTTCAGAGATGATGTACTTTGGAAATCTATGTATGGTAAGCTCTGGACTTATCTTGATTTTACTCGCCATTTTCCAGTCAGCCAATATTTTCACAATATCCTTACTTGTATCCCTATTCTTATTGGGAGCCGCCATTGTATTCTCTAATAGTGCTGCAGGCGCTTTAACCCCCTTTCCTCATAAAGCGGGGGTTGCCGGTGCCGTCTATGGGTTTATTCAAATGCTAATTTCTTTTCTGGTCAGCCTTGCCTTGGCCATTCCTCAAGGAGAAAATATACTAGTGTTATCGACAGGTCTTTTTGTATGCGGCTTACTTAGCTTTATCCTTTATCAAAAATTAGTTCTAAAAACGGCAATTCAATATGAAGAAAAAACCTGATTTATCGATCTCTCAATGTAAGGTAATTATTTTTGATTTGGATGGAGTGGTTATAAACAGCCTTCCAGGTATGGAGATCGCTTTTACAGAGGCTTATAGGGAAGTTATCTGTCCATACAGCCCAGTTCCTTTCAAAGAATATAACAAGCATCTTGGAAGAAGATTCAGCGACATCATGTCACTCATGAAACTCCCCGCAGAGATGGAAACCCCTTTTCGAAGAGAATGCTACAAACACATCGATAAGATCCCTCTTTTCGAAGGAATCAGGGAACTGTTAGAGACATTAAAATCTCTTGACATAAGTTTGGGTGTGGCAACAGGGAAAGAGGGAAAGAGAGCAAGAGATATTTTAAACCATTTGGGAGTGCTTGATTGCTTTGACCTAGTCATCGGAGGCGATGAAGTCGTTCATGCCAAGCCGTCTCCTGAAATTCTTTTCAAGCATCTCTCCTACTTTGACTCCGAAGAACATGAAACGATTTTTGTAGGAGATTCGTTGGCGGATATCCAAGCAAGTCAACAAGCCAAGATACCATTTGCAGCGGCCCTATGGGGTGAAAACGATTTTACTGATTTAGTCATAAATAAACCTGACTATATTTTAACGAGACCAAAAGACTTAATTGAAATTCTAAAGGACACAATACTATGCAGCTAAACGAGACAAAAGCAGCCATCTGGAATGGCAAAAAATTTGAACTGAGAGAGACAACGATTTATCATCCCGAGGAATCGACGATTGTTAAAGTAACAGGAGCCGGTTTTTGTGGGACAGATAAGCATATGCTTGCCCATGCAAACTTAGCCAAAGAAAAAAGTTTGGGACATGAGATCTTTGGAGAGATTGTACGCATCGGAAAAAAGACAAACTCCCTAAACGGTGCTAAGCTTAATATTGGCGACCGTGTTATTGTCACACCCGGAGTTCCTTGCAACAGCTGTCATATTTGTCTGTCTTACGGCAACCATGATAACCTGTGCAATCACCGTCGGGCCCATGGCTTTTCCGTCTATAATTCATCGAATTTTTTCCCAATTGGAGGGTTTTCCAATTATATCGAATTACTTGACGATCTGTGGGTTGTCCGCGTTCCTGACGATATCTCCACAGAACGGGCTATGTTCGCAGAACCTCTTGCCATTGCCGTCAAGGCCGTCGAGCGGGCCCTAAGCGGAACACGATGTGACCGTGACTTTGGACCTGGAGTTGCCATGCGGGCGGCAGTTGTGGGACTAGGTCCCATAGGATGCAGTATTGTGTACATTCTTAAGAGTCTCGGAGCACAAGTTTTAGGAATCGATATCAATCAGAAAAAGGCGGAGCATGTTTCCCGTGTTTTTGGCATACAGACAAGTGTTGTCCCTGAAAATAGCGATGAGGCTTATGAAATGATTCGTTCCTCAAATAAAGGCAGTGACTTTGATGTCGTGATAGAGTCCGCAGGGTATCCAAAAGCTTTCGAGCTTTGTATCCATCTTGCAAGAAAAGGAGGAAAAGTCGTTGAAGTGGGACATTTCGTGCCGGGTTCACTATCAGAGATTGACCCTGCAATTATTTGCAGAAAGGAACTGGATATTGTGGGAGCGGCCCTGGCACCGGCTTTTTCTTATAGTAAAGTCTTTAGGCTCCTGCAACAGGAAAACAGCATCGACCTGGAAAGCTTAGTCACCCATAATTTTAAACTCTCTAATCTCAACTCAATCTTGGATCTTATTCAGACAAACGATTACATTAAAATTCATATAAACACTCAGGAATAGCATGAAAACACTGACTGACACTAAAATGCCCGGATTGGACTGGCATCCATATTCATGGAAAAATGAACGCTCAACACACCTGCCCAAATACAAAAATGCCTCTCATGTCAACGAAGTCTGTGAGTATTTACAAGGGATGGCTGACCTTGTAACGGTCGACTCGGTAAGGCATTTGTTAGATTGCTTGAACAGCTGTGCGCAGGGAAAATCTTTTATCCTTCATTCAGGAGAGTGCGCAGAACTGTTTTCCGATAGTCAGGAAGAAATCGTTTCAGCAAAGTTAAGCCTCTCCACTTCGTTGAGGAGAACTTTGGAGCAAGAGCTGCAAAAAGAAGTGATCTCTATTGACAGGATGGCCGGCCAGTATGCCAAGCCACGGAGTAATCGACTGGAAATTAAAAATGGAAACTGCCTTTTGTCTTATTTCGGCGACATTTTTAATGCCATTGGTTTTACTTCAGGAGACAGGGATTTGCTTCCCGATCGGATGATTTCAGCTTATCGGGCCTCTGAAGAGACGATTAGATGCTGTAAACAGTTTGCAAGCACACAAACCTTGGACCATCATTTTGTCAGTCATGAGGCATTAAATCTTTATTATGAGGCAGGATTAACGAGAAAGGCCAATGGACATTACTTTAACCTTTCCACCCACTTACCCTGGTTAGGAATAAGAACCGCCCACACAAGCCCAGCCCATCTGAACTATCTTAGTGGTATTGCCAACCCGATTGGAATCAAAATAGGGCCTAATACACACCCTGATAAGCTGATTGAAATTATGCGGACGCTCAATCCGGGGAATATTGAAAACAAGCTTCTCCTGATTACGCGGATGGGAGCCAACCACGTCAATAACCATCTACCAGCACTTATTGAGACGGTGTTAAAAGAAAACCTTTCTGCCCTCTGGATTTGCGATCCGATGCATGGAAACACCGAAACCCTAAACACAAAATATAAGGTTAGAAGGCTTGAAAATATATTGAAAGAGCTTGAAGACACCTTTACTATTCATGAACAATGCGGCACTAATTTAGCTGGCATACACCTGGAAATCTGTTGGGATCATGTCACGGAATGTATTGACGATGAAGTCACCGAAGATAGCATTCCGATAAATTACAAAGCGATCGTTGACCCAAGACTTAACCCCTCACAAGCGCATTTTGTCGTCCGATTTGTATCCGAATTGATCAGGGCCCGGGAAGTTATTCCTTTACGAGTTCTAAGGAGTGTCAATGTTACTCAATGATTTGAAAAAAGTATCCCGAATAGGCATCATTGGAGCTGGGTGGATTGTTAGAAAGTTTTACCTGCCATATCTCCAAAGCAGTTCATCCATTGATGAAATCAGCCTCTTTGATAGCAATATGGACCAGATTCACCTGGATTCCAACGAAAAATTAAAGATTGCAACCGATGCCCTGTCTATTTTTACAGATCCTGAAGTTGATCTTGTTATTATTGCAACTCCCAACTGCTTTCATTTTAAATACATCGAATTGGGCATTGTTCATCATAAGCACGTCATCTGCGAAAAGCCCATTTGTATGACTCATGAAGAAGGTGAAAAAATACAAAAACTTTTGGAAGAGAAGCAGTCCGAGTCGAAAATTTTCCCGGCTCTTCCTTGCCGCTACCGCACGGATATCGAGCATCTCAAAATGCTGTTAAAGGAAGAAGCAATCGGGAAAATTTATAAATTCCATGCAAAGTGGTGGAGAACGAACGGGATCCCAAATAGTAGTTGGTTTTTAAACAAAGAAACCTCAGGAGGCGGTGTTCTCATTGATTTGGGCTCTCACTTAATCGACCTCATGTTATGGTTGTTGGACTTTCCCGACCCCGTCGATGTACAGGGCGCCTTAGAAGCAGTATTCATCAACGATCAAAATAAGAAAGCTTCCTGGCATAACAAAAATGAAGCTGTATCATTGTCAAATGTCGAAGATAACGCCTCTGTGATGCTGCGATTTGAACATTTTTACGGGTTGGTGGATCTTTGCTGGGCCGGCAGCTATCATCGCGACGAAGCTGTCATCGAATTTCATGGAAAAGAAGGCTATATCAGACTGACAACTCTTTTTGGATTCAGCCAGGAAACAGATATTATCGAAGCACGTTTAGAGATTTATACGCAAGGTTCACTTAAGGTTCATAAAATCCCCATTTCCAATAGACTGGCGCCCTACCATGCGATGTTGGACGCCTATCTGCAAGATATTGGATGTAACTTAAAAGAGTCTGTAAACGCTGAATTTTTAAAAGATTCCCTAAAGACCATCGGGGTCATCGACCGTCTTTACAAATTATCCGAAGGAAAAATAATCAATATATGAGCCTCACACCCACCAATTCCAGACTCACTGATACAGGTACTGTTCTGAATGGAATGTGTTCATCAGCAGTCACAATTCCACTGATGCATCCTCTAAGTACAATCCGAACATCCATCATGAGCGGTAAAGGGCTTCCTCATGTATCAACACTTTATAAAGGAGTACTGACGACTTTTACTGGAGTTGTTCCCATCCAAACGATCTCCTTTTTCACTCAAGGCGTTCTAGTCAACCATTGTTTTGGCGGAGATAGGAATAGCATGAGTGATCGGGATAAAATTGCAGTGGGAGCCTGTGCGGGGGCAGCCACATCACTTCCTTTTACCTTATTCGACCGTATCGTGATTATCAAACAGCAACAAGGTGGAAAAAGTTCTCTCGATACGATTCAAAGAATACGCGCCGCAACGGGATCCAGGGGGCTGATGAAAGGGGCTGTTCCAACTTTGGGGCGAGAGGTATCATATTTTGTGGCGGTCTTTGGAACAAGCGAAGTTTTTGCTTCTAAAATAAAAAAGGTGTTTCCAGAAAGCAGTGAAAAAGTCAGTTCTTTTAGTGGGAAAATCACTGCAGGAGCCTTATCAGGCGCTTTAACAGTCCCGATCGATGTCATTAAAACGCGAATGCAAAGGGACTTGGAAGGGAAATATCCGACTATTAGGAAAACCGTGCACACTCTTATACGAGAAGAAGGATTGGCTTCCTTAATGAAAGGGATTGGGATAAGACCATTTCAATCTGCCATCGGCGTACTGCTTTTGTGCCAAGCGAAGGAAGCCACCCCCAGTTTCCTTCCCTCGGCATTTTTTAATTAGTTCATGCAGCACTTAGATCTAGTAACACCCAATTTTTCTGGGCTGTTTGCTGCATGCGCGGTAACACAATGTTTAGTTTCATTTTGCTTTATTCTTGCGACGAGAAAGAAAACGACTTTCAAATGAGGAAAGTCCTTCAATGCATTTTCAATTTCGATAGCCCGCTCTTCCGTTCTTGTTGAAACGCGAATAAAGGGTTTTTCTTCTCCGGACAAATTGATCACCTTGGACTCATCGTTATCTTTAACGATAAAAGTGATTAAGTTTGCGATAGAAATATTTTTCAGAGAAGGACTAATCTCTCTAATAATTTGATCTCTTTCCTTGTTTGTAAATCCAAAAAATTCGAATGCTGGCATAGTTGTACTCCTTGTTTTAAAATTATAAAGACATTACGTCATTCAAGATATTTTAGCTAGGCTAAACCTAAAGACAGTTGTTACGGTTGCCTTATCGTATGTTTGCCCACTCTTTCCAAATACATAAGAGAATAGGCATTTCCAATGTACCCGCTTTATGTCCCGTTGCTCCTTCTTTGATAACTTTCTGTGGCTTTGCCATGGGTGCAGCACCTTTGTCTCTGCCCACTATGCAATCATCACCAAGTGCCAAGAGTTTTTCTGCAAGGGCAAAACATTTTGGTAAGACTACATCAACCTTTCTGCCTCTTAATTGAGCGTAAACAGGTCCTGTAGCAGTATTCAGACTCGGTGACGACCAAAACTCATCAAACGGCATATTATCTATGTCAGGGTACAAGAGATCACAAGCAGAAAAAGACATCAATCACCTCTAATAAAATGAAAAAAATAAGTGCCAACATGCAACACAACACCTTTAAAATTCAATAAAAATTAAAACTGAGCACTTACCGTTGTCAAACATATAAAAATAACATAACAAGATAGGCAGGATGGGTAGGATAAGCAGGATACCTTCGGCTGACGAGTTGTCTTTACCTCGGAAAGTGAAATATTGTGAGAAGTCGTATCATCTTCGGCTTGCCGAAGATGATACGACTTCTCACAATATTTGATTTCTAAGGCAAAGTTCAACAGGTCGACCGGAGGTATCCTGCTTATCCTACCCATCCTGCCTATCCTGTTATGTTATTTTTTTTGACCAAAGACTCTCCTCGTGCAGGTGATCATCGACCCAAAAGTGTTACCTTCATTTGGCCCATGCCCATTAAGGAGAATAAAGCATGCTATCTTCCTGTGCCGGCGGTTTTAGGAGGCTTTCTGCTTGTTGTAGTAGCGCCAGGAGAGCAGTAATATGGCGGCAGAGGCAAGAATCAGTATACAGACAGCCGCTATTTTGTTGTAGGTGACCATGAAGTGGATGATTGTTTGATAGTTTTCTCCGAAGCTGTAGCCGATGTAAAAAATCGTTGATGACGAAATACACAGGGCGAATCCGTCGCGCAAAATAAATGTGAGGAAGGGCATTTTTCCCAGGCCGGCCGTCATAAATAGCGCGTTTCTGACTCCACCGGGGATGAAACGTCCGACAACAAAAGTCCAGACTCCAAATTTTTCGTAGTAGTGGTGTAACCGCTGAATTTTTTCTGGGCTGATCATATAGCGGAACCAACGGATCTCATAGAGTTTTGGGCCTAGATAGCGTCCAATCCCGTACGCTTCCCAGGCAGATATCCAGCAACCTGCATAAATCCACAAATACAGATACAGTGTCTCGTTCGGAATGCAGGTGCTGGCAATGGCTCCGCCGGTCAAAAGAATGATGTCCTCGCTGATTGGAAGACTCATCCCGGCCAACATAAGTAGCAGGAAAAAAATCCAATGGGCTGAATGGGCATGTTCACAAGCGAAGCTAACGAGAGTCTCGGCCATGTTAAGGACTCGTTTTTAAAGGGGGATTGACCAGGGCAATATTTTGTGTGGGGAAAGCGAGTTCTGTGCCTTCCCGTAATAGGATGTCGGCAATTTTGAAAAGAATGTCTTCTTTTACTTTCATGAACTCTTCCGTGCCCGTCACTTTGGTGTAAGCGCAGACATAGATATCCAGGGAATATTGCCCGAAGGCTGTCAGAGTGACGATGATTGGGAGTTTTTTGTCTATATCGGGATGTTCCTGCAGCATGGCAGTAATACCTGCGGTTACGGGCTTCACCCTGGCGAGGTCTTCGTAGCGGATTCCCAATGTTTCCTTGAATTGGCGGTGGGTCATGCGCGAAGGAGTGATGACAACAAGTCTTGAAAAAGTGGCATTAGGGATATAGATGGGGCGTTTATCCAGAGATCGAAGCCGCGTCATATACCATCCAATTTCTTCGACATACCCCTCTGTTGTGCGTTCTGGAAGGGAGATTAAATCCCCGATGGTAAATGGCTGAGTTAGATGAATCATGAAGCCGCCGAACAGGTTGGCAATGATTTCCTGGGATGCAATGGCAAGCGCCAGTCCTCCAATGCCTCCAAAAGCGATCAGCGTGCTGATATTTTGGTGGGTAGCCTCAAGTAGGGACAAGATGGCAAAAAAGAGGATGGTAACGGTCACCAATCGGTCGAGGGCTTTGATCCTTCCTACGTCGATCGCAATTTCTTTATTTCTGCTTCTAGACATCATGTGCTGGACGACATCACGCTTCCATCTGAGGAAAAACCAGGCGATGGTTGTAATGACGCTGGCAGCAAGAACTAAACTTCGAAACGATGCAGGCAATGGAGCCACGAGGTGTGTGGCGAGGAGGTCGATGACTTGGAGAGAGGCGAAAAACCAGACATAGCAGCTTAGAGGAATGTATAATGCTTGAATCAGGCTATCCCTCCAAAACTCCCTTTTTTGGGTGAAATGGTGGTGTAGTTTTTTGACGAACCACTTTGTGGCCAGATTAAACATAAAGGCAATCAGGAGGATGGCTGTGGCCTCGGGCGCCCATCCGTATGCCCTATCTAACCCAAAAAGTGTTGTGCGGCAGCACGTGTCGGCTGCCTCCCAAGAGACCATTAATCCATCCACAGCTAAAATTAGAGAGCTATAAAGTCTGCTTCGATTCTACTTTAGATTCGACAAGCTCTTTACAGTCGCGTTTTGCCCATGCCTTCTTCAAGATGTCCGCTTTTTTGTTGGAAATACCGCCTAGGAACTCAATGCTTTTGAGCATTCGCGCCCGAGCCCTGTCTTTTCCAAGGATAGTGAAAGAATCAAACATTGGGGGGCCTTGCAATTTACCCATAATTGTTGCGAAGAGAAGGGGCATGATCACTTTTTTGTGGTGGACCCCAAAAATCTCTGCCACATCGCGCGAAGCTTGATTCAGCCCAGCACCGCTCCAGTTTTCCTGTTCATCAAGGCTCCATAAAATCCCCTGCAGCAGGAGGCAAAGAGTTTCTGGAGATGTCTCTTTGGAGTGGAATAATTCGTTAGTGTATTTCAGGTTATTGATAAAGAGAAAGTCAAATAAATCGATGAAATCGCCAAACGTCTTAATGCGGGAGTGGCATAACGGCATTAATTGCTGCATGAATTCGTCGTTAAAACTCCATTCTTTAATTCGGCTCCACAACTTGTCCTGCGGAATGTTCTTAATGAGATATTGCTGATTGATCCACTCGAGCTTCTGGACATCGAAAACGGCTCCGGAGACTCCGATGCGTTTGTGATCGAATTCTTGAATGACTTCATCAAGAGAATAGACCTCCCGATCACCCTTCATGCTGTAGCCCATCAAGGTCAGGAAGTTGAGGAATGCTTCCGGAAGGAATCCGCTGTCGCGATAGAAGAAAATCGAGGTTGGATTTTTTCGTTTTGATAGCTTCTTACCGTCTTTTCCCAACAGCAGGGGCATGTGCATGAATATCGGGGGGTGCCATTCAAATGCTTCGTAGAGGTAGACGTGTTTTGGAGTGGAGCTCATCCATTCATCCCCGCGGATCACATGGGTAATTTCCATGAGGTGATCATCGACGACGTTAGCGAGGTGGTAAGTGGGGAATCCGTCGGATTTCTGCAGGACTTGATCATCGACATCAGCCCAAGGGTAGGTGATGCGTCCTTTGATGGCATCTTCGTAAACACATTCTCCGGTCAACGGCATTTTTAGGCGGATGACGTAAGGAATTCCTGCGGCTTCTTTTTCCTTGATTTCATCTTGGCTTAAATTGCGGCAGCGTCTGTCATACCCTTGGCGCCCTCCTTGCTTTGCGAGGACCTGGCGCATTTCTTCAAGTTCACAGGCTGTGCAGAAGCATTTATAAGCCCTGCCCTTTTGCAAGAGGTCGTTACAATGTTTTCTATAAATCTCGGTTCGCTCGGATTGACGGTAGGGGCCATAAGGGCCACCGACGTCTGGACCTTCGTCCCACTGAATGCCGCACCAGGAGAGAGCTTTGTAAATGTTCTGTTCGTATTCAGGCCGGCTGCGCGACTGGTCGGTGTCTTCGATGCGTAAAATAAATTTACCGCCAAAATGACGAGCAAAAATCAAATTGAACAGAGCCATATAGGCGCTGCCGACGTGAGGGTCTCCTGTCGGGGAGGGGGCAATGCGTACGCGAACGGTCATAATATTAAAATCCTTAATGCAAGAAAGAGGTTTACATAGGTGACATCGTACGCGACTTCCCTAAAAAAGACAATCTCTTTAACTCATCTTTAACTCAACTTTGTACATTTTTTGGGTTCACCTTCCGAGATAGGCTTTCTCCAGCTAAATCAATTTCTCGGAAGGGCAAAAAATGGCATGGTTCAAATGAAGGTAACACTTTTGGGTGGCCAAGATCACCTGAACTAAG
>JBAWVE010000015.1:0-19034 GCA_037147435.1 Parachlamydiaceae bacterium | reverse complement strand
TTAACATGTTAGCCCAGGCTGTAGCGTGTCCCGGAGGGACTAGCAAAGCCTGGGACCTACCCAAATAAAATGTCGAGTCCCGGAGGGCCGACACAATAATGAATTGAAAGGAATTGCGAGAAATGTGTGGATTATGATAGACTGCTGAGCTTCACCGGGGACCTCATGGAATGGGGACGTCCGAACCAGGTCAGAACAGGAATGTAGCAGCCTTAAGGACTCATCTTTATGCCACGGGAAAATCTCCGGTGTTTTTCTCCAGTTATTCCCACACTTGCCGTTTATGTTTCATCTCTGTTGGAATCTCGTTTTGCGGAAGAGGGAAAATCATTCGGCGTCGTGTGCCCAGAAACAGTGCATGGGTAATGCCTGCCTCGTTCCAAAGAAATCGTGTTACCCTCTCCAATTGATTCATCAGCCATGGACTTTGACGGCAGAAAAAAGCCACCGGGTTGGTTGCCAGGGCTATTACTCCCCAGACTTTCCCCATCAAGAGGGAAGTATTGAAACGAAATAATGAACGGGTGAATCCGCTTCTCTTTCCCTCTTCCATGTTGCGGATCTCAACCTCTTGTGCTGCACGCGCATAGGATCGTGGAATCTCAAAAAAACGACAAATCTTCATCCACAGTAGGTTGTAGTCAAGAATCCATCGATCAATTACAAATTCTGTCTCCGCAAGAGCTGCAAACCGTTCTAATGCATTATCAGAATTCGTATCCAGCGATGTCGAACAGATGACGAAACCATTGGCCTTAACGATCCGTGAGAGCTCGGCAAATGCCACGCGATACTCTACCGGCTTAAGGAAGCCGATGACCTCGGTGCATACAACATCATCATAAGCATTATCTTCCAACTTCGTCATCGGGAGGCAATCCTGAATAGGAACAATGCGATCAGTAGGAAGTGACTTTAGGGATTGCAAGGCATTCCCGGCGACATCAACAGCATGAACAGTGGCCCCAGCATCGCGTAATGCACGGGAAATATATCCCGCCCCGCAGCCAATATCTGCAATCAGTTTACCTTGGGGACTGATGAGTTCCACAGTGCGGGACACACGACGTCTTTGAACGCAATCGCGCATCGGATTGAATTGTTCCGGATCAAGGTGCCACAGGCGTTCCATCGAGGCTTGTATCTCCTGACGCCGGGAGGCTCGAGCCCCACCTGCCTGAGGAATAGTTTGTGAGCGGGTATCAACATTTGTAATGTTCAGACGGTGTTTTTCCATGGGTACTTTTTACCTCGTAAACCAAACAAAGTCAAGCGTAGTTTGAAGATTCTGGGATTCTGGGATTCTGGGATTCTGGGATTCGGAGTAGGTACATCCTGCCGCTGGTGATTGCCCGCACCGCCCTTCGGGGGTGCAAGGCATTTGCAAATATACCCAGGGCTGCGCAAGCAATTAGCAGTCCAAAAGTTATGAGTGTTGGAGGAAATCAGGCACTTTGGTAAGATTTTGCTTTTACTTGATCCACCACCCAGAGGAAGTATGAAGAATTCATTGATTATTCGTGTGTGCGCGTTTTATCTGATGGCAGCCTTTTCCCCCGTTGCTGCTGAAATCATTGAAGTCAGTAATTTTAGACAGATTTTAGACTATGTCGATCAGGATACCTTATTGATTCTCGATATTGACGACACACTCCTCATTCCTGTTCAGACCCTTGGGACGGATGTGTGGTTTATTTCGCGACTGGAACGGCATCGACAGGTTGAGCAGGACCATACAAGTGCCTTAGATAGGGCTTTGGCTGAATGGGAAGCTGTCCGCCACCTGACGAAAGTAAAGCTAGTCGAAGAGGGTTCTGATCAGATTGTCGACATGTTGCAAAAGATGAATACCGTCGTCATCGGGCTGACAACCCAAGGGTTGGCTTTAGCAACGCGTACTGTCAATCAACTTAAGGCTCTGGGTATCAACTTATCAATGACAGCCCCGACAGCCCATGACCACTACTTTATGAACGGCACAACCGGCGTTCTTTTTCGTCATGGCATTTTATTTACTTCTGGTTCTTCCAAGGGTGAAGCGTTGATCAAATTATTAAACGTGATCGATTTTCATCCAAAATCGGTTGTTTTTATTAACGACAAAAAGACTCATCTCGATGATCTGGAACGTGGTGTTGCCCGCGAAGGAATCCCATTTATTGGCCTACGCTATAGTTATAGTGATTCTAGAGTGGCAGTTTTTGACGAAGGAATTGCCACTATTCAGTGGGCCCATTCGACGTTTGGTTCGATATTATCCGACGAGGAAGCCGCCTTAATTCTAAATCGATAAAATAATCTGGTGTTTTATTATGGAACGACACTTTACTGCATGCGTCTACATTATCAAAGAAGATCGCGTGTTACTGATCCACCACAAAAAACTGAATAAGTGGCTTCCCGCTGGAGGTCATCTCAACCCTAATGAAACACCTGCAGAAGGGGCACGGCGGGAAGTGCGGGAAGAAACAGGACTGGAGATCGAATTCATTAAACAGGAAAATGTGTGGGTGGACAGATGGAATGCAAAAAGTTTTGAACGCCCGTACCAGTGCATGATAGAACAGATTCTTCCTTTTGGCGAGCACCCTGCGCACGAGCATATTGATTTTATCTATCTAGCCAGTCCGAATGGCGGAGAAGAAAATCACAACACCCAAGAGGTGCATGACATGCGATGGTTTACCCTTGCTGAAGTGGAAACCCTTAAAGATGATGACGAAATTTACTTGGAAACGAAAGAAGTGATCCGCTCATTCCTGTACGCCGTGCATCATCATATCCCACATGGCTTTGAATCCCGGGCAGATTTGCAGTAGTTCGTCTTTTGTCCCTTCGGCCACTTTTCTTCCTTTGTCGATATAGATGATTTTATCTACGTGTTCGATTGTAGTGAGGCGGTGAGCGATAATGATTTGGGTGACTTTGCCATGCAGCTGACTGATGGCGCGCTTAATGTGAGCCTCACTGAGGGCATCAAGAGAGGAGGTTGCTTCATCCATAATCAAAAGAGGCGCTTCTTTGACAAGAGCCCTAGCGATGGCTAAACGCTGCTGTTGGCCTCCGGAGAGGTTTTTCCCCCCTTCATCGAGTTCCGTCGCATATTTCATCGGCAAGTGCTGGATGAATTCGTCGGCGTGGGCGCGTTTCGCTGCCGTTTCAATCTGTGTTTCTGAAAAATTTCGTCCAAAAGCAATATTAGCAGAAACTGTATCGAGGAACAAAAAGGGTTTTTGCGGGACAAAAGCGATTTGTTCACGAAGAGATTTTTGTGTATAGGCACTGAGCGGCTTGCCGTTGATGCGTACCTCCCCTTTCTGCACATCGTACAATCGGGGAAGAAGTTGTGCTATTGTTGACTTCCCGGCGCCTGTCGGGCCGACGATTGCCACGGACTCCCCTTTTCTGATATTGAAAGAAACATCATTCAGCACCCATTGGTCGCCATAGCGAAAACTGACATGATCGAAAACAATCTCGTTAATCTGTTTGAGTTCCTGGGCATCTTTGCTATCCTCAATCAAAGGAGTAAGGTCCATCACTTCGAACATCCGTTCGGTAGCGGCCACACCCCGTTGGATATGACTATTTTCTTCAGCAAATTTTTTGATGGGTTCATAGAAGATATAGAGCATGCCGCAATAGAACATCACCTCTGAAACACTCATGTGAAGGATGTACAATCCATAAATCAGCGCTGTTGCCAAAAACATCATCCCGATAGTGTGGACAATAGGCCGTGAGGAAAGGTCGTAACGGGCGCTCTTTTTTTCCAGAAGGGCCATCTTTTCATTTTTTTCCCGATACTTGCGTAAGGAGAAATCCTCCATTGCAAAGGCCTTAACCGTTTGGATTCCTCCAAGAAAATCGAGAAGAACGGAAGTAAAGTGTTCTTGATTTTTCTGGATTTGTTTTGAAATCCTCTTCACGCGTTTTGCCAGGAAGATAATCGGGAAAACGATCAGGGGAAAACCAAAGAAAATGAGCAGAGACAACTGCCACGAGGTCAGGAAACACAGGATGAGGGTTGTGGTGACGGTGAACGGAGTCTGTAAGTAGTTGACAAGGCACGCATTGACCGCTTCTGCAATGAGCGCGGCATCCCCGACAACGCGCGAGGAAAGACTTCCCATATTATGCTGTTGATAGAAGCTCATGGGTAGCGACTGGATGTGTTCGAAATAATTCTGTCTGAGGTCGCTGCTGAGGCGAATTGCCATGAGACGTGTGGAGAAGCGGTGCACAAACAGCGTGATGGCTTTGAATAGGGCCACAACGACAACCATGAGGGCAAGATTCCAGATATTGCCTGAAACATTAAACTTGCTGTCGACATAATTCATGACTGTTTCGATGAAATCGCGATGGCGCCACTGGGAAAAGAATTGTGTGGCCTCATCTGTCGTGACTGTGCCTGTATGTGCTGTATCGATTTGTTGAAACCGCAATTCCATTTGGTCGTGTGTGACGGCGTTAGTGCGAACAAGGTGCCCATCCTGAATGGGGGCAAAGAGCTCGAAGAACTCCGGACCTTTTTTTGTAATCACACCCAGAGTAAAAATCTCAAGCTGGGAAGCGAACGTCAGAAGGAGCATTGCGACCATGGTGACAATAATGCGGATCCGATATTTTCTCTGCTTAAAAGCTATGCCAAAGAGACGTTTCATCCTTTTGTACTTTTCAACCTTTTGCCTTGATGCCCTTAGTCTGCCCGATGCGACGAAATTTTTGATAACGTTGCTCTAGGAGGATCTCAGGAGGGATCATTTTAAGAACATTCCACTGCTCCAAAATAAACCGCTTCACATTTTCATAGACCATACTAGGATCGTGGTGAGCGCCACCCAATGGTTCTTTAATTACAGCATCTGCAATTTGCAGATCGATCATATGTTCTGCATTTAGTTTCAATGCCGCAGCAGCCTCTTCCTTTTTCCCTGCATCCTTCCATAGAATGGAGGCGCAGCCTTCAGGAGAAATAACAGAGTAGCATGCATGTTCAAGCATTCCGATGACATCACCTACAGCCATGCCCAAGGCGCCTACGGAATACCCTTCTCCGATAACGACGACAATGATTGGTGTTGACACAGCTGCCATATCGCGCAAATTCTGTGCAATCGCCCACCCTTGACCACGTTCTTCAGCTTCCAGACAGGGATTGGCACCTGGGGTGTCGATCAGGGAGATGATGGGAAAATGGAATTTCTCAGCAATTTTCATGAGGCGCATAGCCTTACGGAACCCTTCGGGGTTGAGCATGCCGAAGTTGTGGCGGATACGGCTTTCTGTATCGCAACCTTTCTCCTGACCGATGATCATGCATTTCATATCTCCGATTTTTGCCAAGCCACCGACAATTGCCTGATCGTCAGCAAAAAGACGGTCGCCGCACAGTTCGTGGAAACTGGACGACATGTTTTTGATATAATCGAGAGAGTGGGGCCTTGAGGAATGACGGCAGATCATGATTCGCTGCCACGGGGTTAATTCCGCGTACACTGTGCGTTTCAGGACTTCAAGTTTTTTTTCGAGTTTATCAATCTCACTGCTGAACAGAGGGCTACCCTGATTCTGCTTCTTGAGATGCTCAATCGTTTTGAGATACTCATAAATTTGTTTTTCGTGCGGTAATATATCCAACGATGTCTCCTAATGTTCCACACCGGGGAGCTTGGCGTCATAGAAATCTTTGACTAACTCGACGGTGGTAGGACGTGTAATAATAATGGCAAATAATTCTTCAATCCCTGCTGTCGATAGGCGGATGCACCCATCGCTTTCGTATTTTCCAAGGCTATCACGATTTTCGGTCAGCTCTCCCTTTTCGTTGGGAAGCCACGGGAGGCCGTGAAGGCCTAATCCGTCTGGAGCCGCTGTGCACTCCCCTATTTCCTTATCGAAAGGGATCCAACGCGTGCCGAACACCCGAATCATTTCGATTTTCTGACCGTTATAGAAACCTGTAAGTTTCGGTTTGTAGATGGCAATTTTGCTTCCCAGAGTATATTTTCCAAGAGGTGTTAACAGTCCCGAGGCTTTCTTACTGTCAATGCGGCCCAGGCTGACATCGTATGTTTTGACAAGAACGCGCTCGTGGGAGTCTAGATCGAGGTAGTAGAACCACATTTTGCAGCGTGAGGTGTCAATCACGAGGTAGAAATTAATATTCTTGTCGGGATTCAGTACGTTGAAGCGATCCCCTTCCCCCACATCCTGCTTAAAATAATCTGCTTTGCCATTCAAGCTGCGCGCAATGAAGTGGCGAGATGTTGCATAATGCGAAGCATAATCAGACAACCAAGCCGGCCGCCCTTTTTGCCAAGGCACGCGACTTTTATATGTTACAGTGAGAACGATGGGGAATTTCGGCTCGGATTTATTAAAAAACTCACGAATGCGATCTGCTTGGGGCAATGGAGCATCTGGGTTGGCAGGTGCCGGCGCAGGGGAGAAAACGGGAGTGTGTTCAGTCTGCTCTGGAGCCACATCATCCTCATAGGAATCCAGGTGAACATCGATGGAAGCGACTTCTGTTGTTGCTTCATGCTTTGGAGCAGAATTCCGCCAGCTTTTGATTGCTGCGGCAATGCCAATCACTGTGAACAGAGTCACAGCAAGAATAAGGAGAAGCTTTGGAAACGACATCAATACCACCTCTTAAAAACGCCAAGCAATTAATCCTGATATATTAAAGGAATGCCAAATAGCCCCATTGAAGCCTGAAGTGAAATTATACGCAGTCCCATCAATAATAACATCTGTATTGCGCTCATGTCCACTTTTTGTCCGATACATTTTATAGGAACCGATGAGGCCGATGGACCAATTTCCCCAGATTTCCCAGGATGTTCCCAAGGTACCTTCGTAACCATACCCATAGGAACTATGATAGAAGGGACCGATATCTCGGCGTAAATTCCAGTGACCATGCCCACGATACGTCAGCATGTGCCACTTAAAGCTACCAAAAAGAGAGGCACATTGTTCGACTCTAGCTTCAAAATCCATCCCAAACCAGGGTCCGAACCAGCGGGTCGTGTATCTGCTGTTTAATCCTGGAAATGGGCCGTGTTCAAGGAAAGGGTTGAGGGAAAAGTCCTGGTAACCATGGTACATATGCAAGTACTGAGCATGCTCGGAATAGCCTAAAAGCGGTGAAGCAATAAAGCGATTGCATGTGGAAGTGACGCGGTAGCCGGCAGCAATGCTTGCGTCATAAACATACCCTTGGCCGGCAGCACCGTGGGAGAGGGATTCCAAGAATGTTTTGTCATTACCAAGATAGTCGGCATCGCGATAGTGCCCGTGGTAAATATTTCCAAAGTCGCCATCAAGGCGCAGCACATAATTTGAGCAGGAAGTGTATTCCGCCATGGCCTGGTATTGGAAAATCCGCAGATCACGCCATTGGAGTTCTGACCTAGTATTCACCCTGAGTCCGGGGATGCTCCACTTAAATTTATCGCATCGGAGTCCGGCGGCCCCATAGGTGACAAAAGAGGAGGGCCACGGAGAGCGCTGGCAGGGCTTTGGCAGTGGCCACCCATTGCTTGCAGAGCCGGCGCTAGCCACAAAAGCGGAGTGAACTAACAAGCAGAGTGACAGGATCAATATTCTTCGCATAAATACCCTTATACTTTTGAGACTGATGCCATACCCAGTACGGCATTAACGATTGGCTTCGGCAGTTGAAATACCACATCTTCCTGTGTATAGACAACATTTTCCACTTCAGTGACACCAAGTTCTTTCAGTCGTTGGATGCATTTTTGAACAATTGCTTCTGGAGTTGAGGCACCAGCCGTTAGGCCGATCACATTGGCGCCGTCGAGCCATTTGGGGTCTATTTCATTCTGATCATTGATTAAGTATGAGGCGACGCCCCGTTTTGTGGCGACTTCGCGCAGGCGATTGGAATTTGAGCTTTGCGGGTCGCCGACGACAAGGACGAGGTCTGTTTGGTCGGTGATTTCCATTAAGGCCATCTGTCGATTCGTTGTGGCGTAGCAGATGGATGAGCTGGGCAATGTGATGATTTGCGGGTATTTCGTCATTAGCGCTTGGGTGATATCTTTTACATCGTCAAGGCTGAGGGTTGTTTGGGTAATATAAAAGAGTTTATCCTCAGGAGAGAAGCACAATTGGTCGACATCTTCGACCGATTCGACAATCGTCGTCACTTCAGGGGCTTCCCCTGCGGTACCGATTGTTTCGACGTGGTTGCGGTGGCCGATTAGAATGATTTGATAACCCTGGGAAGCGTGCCGTTTTACAGCGGAATGCACGCGAGTGACCAGGCCGCAGGTGGCATCGATTTCGATTAACTGCCGCTCTTTTGCATGATCACGTACTGCAGGTGAGACGCCATGTGCCGAGTAAATCAGGCGAGCGCCAACGGGTACGTCATCAAGATTTTCGATAAAAATGGCGCCTTTAGCCTTTAAAGCATCGACAACATGTCGATTGTGTACAATTTCATGTTTGACATAGATGGGCCCTCCCCATATCTGGAGTGCTTTCTCTACAGTTTCAATAGCCCGCTCAACCCCGGCGCAAAAACCGCGAGGGAGCGAAAGCAGTATCCTTTTCATTCCATGCCTCTTCTCTAAAACAGTCAATCATAAGAAAAAACGACGTAATATAAAAGGAAAAACGCACTATTCGAGCAAGTTTTAAGTAGGGGATACCCTTGATCACCTGAGCGAAGAGGATTTAGTGTGTTTTTGCTTGAAAGGCTCCGAACTGTCTCATATTTAATTTCCTTTGGAATCCTGCAATTCCCATTTGATGTGGGTTCAACTAGTCTATACGCTTATACTAGTCTATATTCAGATTGAAAATAATTATTTTAACATTGGAAGAGAAGGCGTGCTTTGTGGAGGTCGTCGGGTTTTCCGATGACGACGACGGAATCGGCAGCTTCCAGGGCTGTGTCAGCTTCGACCGCCGTGATTGTTTTGCCTTGCCGCTTGATCATTAGAACGGTCAGACCATACGCCCTTTTAAGTTCGCTTTCGAGGATAGTTTTTCCGATCAAAGCCGATCCCTCGAGCAGTTTCATCGTCTCGATTTTAGCTTCTGAAGGATCCAGGGAGAAGGCTGTTGCGCTTTCCATGGCAAAATTGTGCAAACGTAGTGCCTCATACCCTTCAGAACGCATCTCATTAATACAATTCATAAGAGAATCATGGGGGATATTGGCTTTTTGCAGCACCCGCGTGAAAATTTCCAGGGAAGAGCCAAATTCATCGGGGATGACGTCATCAGCACCGATTTTAAACAGATGCTGCACATCATGGAAATAGCGAGTGCGGGCGACGATATAGACGTCGGGATTAAGGTCTTTTGCCATCCGGATAATGCGCGCGCTGGCCGCTGGGTCATTGATTAATACCGCGAGGGTTTTGGCTTTTTTGATCCCTGCATTAGACAAGACAGTTGCATGTGAGGGGTCTCCGTAGCGAATGGGAATTCCATCCTTTCTAGCCTGATTGACAACATCGGAATTCAGCTCAAGAACAACGTAAGGTAAGCCTGTTGTCTTGGCTGCGCGGGCAAGGTGCTGTCCTCTAAGGCCGAATCCGACGATGATGATATGATCCTGTAATTCCCCGCTGGATTGGCCAACGGTGGAAGTATAATTGGATCCTGCGACCAACCTTACCGGGAGATCCAGTTTGCTTAATCGGTGGACCAAACTATGGGAAAGCTGCATGAGTGTCGGTGTCACTCCCATTGTCAATAGTGCTACAGCCAAAAAGAGCTGATAACCATAGTCGGAGAGCAATCCCTCTGTGCTTCCTGTATGCGCTAAAATAAAAGAAAATTCACCGACTTGGCTCATGGCGACACCGGCTAGCACTGCCGATCCAAGAGGCATCCCCAAAATCAGGGCGCTGCCGCCGGCGATACATGTTTTAAGTAGGAGAACGAGGGCCGCAAGGCCAAAAATCAGGAAGGGTTGTTGGAGGACGAAACCGACATCTAGGAGCATCCCCATGGAGACGAAGAAAAAACTTGTAAAAATTTCCTGGAAAGGCAGAACATTTCCGACAGCTTCATCGCAATATTCCGATTCCGATATGACCAGACCGGCGAGGAAAGCTCCGAGAGAGAGTGAAAGACCGATCGATGAGGTCATCCACGCCACAGCAAAACATGTCGTCAGAACACTCAATAGAAAAAGTTCGCGGCTTTTCGTTTTGGTGACATAATACAATAATTTAGGCACTGCTCGGAAAGCGACGAAGGACATGACAAGCAGTAGAACGATCCCCATAATGAACCGGTAAAGGTGCTGCATATCGAATTCTTCATTTGTTCCTGCCAAAATTGGAACCATCAGCATCATCGGGATGGCGACGACATCCTGGAAGATCAGGACTCCGAGTGTCAGTCGACCATGGGGAGCATTGTTTTCGGCGCGTTCATCGAGGACACGCAGAACGATAGCTGTGCTGCTCAACGTCATGAGAAATCCGGCAAAAAAGGATGGGCCCCAGTCGAATCCAAAACAGTATTTTGTGATGAGTGTCGTGACGAACATTGTTCCAAACACTTGCAGCATCCCGCCGCCAAAGAAGTAGTATTTGTAGCGGACGATATTTTTGATGGAGAATTCCATCCCGACAGTGAACAGGAGTAAAACGACGCCGACAGTCGCTAGATTCTCAACATCTCCAACGACGCCAACCAGTCCCAGTCCGTGGGGACCGCACAGAACACCTGTGATCAGAAATCCGACGACTGTCGGCAAGCCGATCCGATGGCAGAGTAACAGCACGCCGATGGATAGAGCGAAAATGATGACGACATCTTTAATGATCGGTACTTCCATAACCCCACATAATTACGGCAAAATGGCTAATACTTTAATTCGACTTTGCATATTTTTTGAGTTCATCTTCCAGAGACTCAACAATCTTATTTTTATATTCCACATAATTATCCTGAAGGTCTTTACTGCTTATTTCGTAGGGAAGATCCGGCGTCACACCCACATTCTCTATTGGCCTACCATCGGGTCTTTGGGCAAACGAGGCCGTCAGTGAGATGGTTTCGATTCCGCTCAGGTTTGTAAACTTGATGGTTTCGACATATCCGCCGGCTCCGGCAGTGCGTGATCCCATCAGGACAGCTCTTTGATTATCTTGCATAATCGCCGGAAAGAAATCTGCACCTGAAAAGTCCAAACTGTTGATTAAAACCAGCATAGGTTTGGTATAACGGACTTTAGAATTAGGAGCAATCATTTCTACGCCAAAGAGGGAATGAAAGTCAGTAAACAATTTACCCTCATTCCATTGATCGACAACAAAATTGCAAGAAAGCAGTAATTGCGCGGCGAGAACGCTATCCACCGGAAGTCCATCGAAGGAATTTCCGAATATTTCCTCCAGATCCTCTGTGCTTTCTGCAGCGTTCAGACCGTAGGCTAAGGTCGCTGCATTATACACATCTTCCTGTGTTAACTTAAGACGGTGTTTTGGTACTTTGAGCGGATAATCAGTGAGCATTCCAAGTAAAGCGTAAAGGTAAATAACAGACCCTCCCGGATTGTTCAGCTGATCGATGACCAGGACATCGGTTTTTTCTTGAAATTCTTCAATAATCTGTGAAAAGTTTTCCACAAGCTCTTCCCCATCCCCTTGCGACTGATAGGTGGGGATACGCAAATATCCTGCATTTTTGCCTGAAGGTAAAACGAAAATATAGGCATGAAATCCGTTATCTTCGGGAGCGCTCCAGACAATCTCACCAAGAGGAGGAATGACGCTTTTTTTGGATCCAAGAAGGACTGGTGGTCGCTCGCTGTCTAGTCTCTTGGAATCCAGTCGTTTGGAATCCAGTCGTTTGGAATCCAGTCGTTTGGAATCCAGTGTTTTCTCATGCGGAGTCGCAAACGATTTAAGTTGTTTGAGGGCCACGGCAGCAAGGCTGGCTTTTGGGGATCTCATGGCTTTCATGGCAGAATACATTGGAGCCGAAGAAATGGCTTCGGGTTCATAATCCCACTCCATATCGGAGAGGACAAAACTATTCATGCCTACAGGCCTGGTGATGAGGCGGACTGCGCCGCTTGGAATATCCAGACCCTTAGAACCCAAGCGGCGCGTAAAATATAGTTCTGCTAGGGCTCTGTCTGTTTCCGGATGGTTTGTGGTGCCGAGAGTGTCGATGAACTCCTGAACAGCACAATGAATGTCAAGGCCATTAAAAGAGAGGACTTCATCGCCGACAGAGAGGACTAGGGTCGGATCGATTTCATCCTGATCGATGCAGGAAATGAAATATCTTCCGTCAACACCCTGAATCCAGAAAGGGAGAGTTGCGCATTCTGTCGAATAGAAATTCACCTCGACGTGATAATCTTTGACCGTGCGGCATACATTTCTGACGATTTTTTGGAATTCCTTTGTGGTCAGTTCCTGATGTCTTTTTACCTGATGGGAAGCTTTGGCAATTTCATCGCTGAATTTGATATCGAGGAGTTGTTCTTTCCAGTCCATTGGAGCATAAGACACGCAGAAGAATTGGTGAAGAAACTCCAGATCCTTTAGCATTTGTTCCCTTCCGCTGGACAGTTTTGAACTTGGGGATGTGGTTTTGTCGAGTTTTTTGGAGGATTGGAGAATTAAAACATCAGCGGGTGCAAGTTTTGAAGTTGCGCTCACAATTTCGAGGGTGGAAGCGGATAGAAGCAGGGGTGCAATTAAGCCTATCAGAAACGATAGTTTTTTCATCAAGTTTCTCCGCGTTAAAAACTTAAGAGTGTATAAGAAAAGCTATTTAAAAGCAAGTGCCGAGAAGCGATCCGAGAAGCGATCTATAAAACCAGTAATTTCGTAGTTCTCTACGGTTTTGAGACTCGCCGCAGATAATAAAAATCGGCTTTGATCACCTTTTCGGTCAAAAATAAGGCTCGTAAGAAGAATGGGTGGCGCGGTTTTGTGTCGGCCCTCCGGGACTCGATCGTTTGTTTGGATGGTTCCCAGGCTGTAGCGTGTCCCGGAGGGACTAGCAAAGCCTGGGAACATCAAAAGGAAAAGACCCAAGCCCCGGAGGGCCGACACAAAACCATGCCCTGTTACGGTTAAAATATTAGATTGATAGATGTGGGTAACGACAAGGGATCCAAGGCTTGACCCCAATCACTTAGTTTAATTGTAGCAAATGTTGTCGCATCAACTAGGACATCGACAAGTCGAGCTATACCAAAGCGGCGACAAGTCGCATACACTCCAAATGCTTTGCACATGAAAGTGTGCTTGATTTAATGGAGCAGAGCGGGTAGAATCACTTAAGTTTATTATACGAGCAAGCTGAAAAAGTCGTTCATACAAAAATGGTGATTATGAAAACAAAGTTTATTTTCGTTACAGGCGGGGTCTGTTCTTCTCTTGGAAAAGGGCTTACAGCCGCTTCTATTGGTATGCTTTTGGAAAAACAGGGCCTGCAAGTGGCCATGTTAAAGTTGGATCCTTACCTGAACGTCGATCCCGGGACGATGAATCCTTACCAGCATGGCGAGGTTTACGTCACTGATGATGGCGCTGAGACGGACTTGGATTTAGGGCATTACTATCGCTTTACCCACTCTCCTTTATCTTCAGCATCGTGTGCGACGTCGGGACAAATTTACAACACAGTCATCCGACGTGAGCGCCAAGGGGATTATTTAGGCAAAACGGTTCAGGTTATCCCGCATATCACGGACGAAATTAAGCAGCGTGTGCTCAGATGTGCGAAACAAAAAGAAAATATTGATGTTGTCATCGTCGAGATTGGCGGGACAGTAGGTGACATTGAGTCACTGCCATTTCTGGAAGCGATCCGTCAATTCCGAAACGAGTTTCCGAAAGAGTGTATTAATATCCACTTAACCTATGTTCCGTATTTGCGTGCCGCTGGGGAAGTTAAAACAAAACCTAGCCAGCACTCTGTGCAGCAATTGCGTCAAATAGGAATTATCCCAGACATCATTTTATGTCGCTGCGAGATGTCTTTATCTGACGATGTGAAAGCAAAGATAGCCCTTTACTGCAACGTGGCACGTGAAGCTGTCATTGATGAAGTCGATGTGCAATGGAGCATTTACGAAGTACCGCTTGAGCTGCACAATCAGAAGCTTGATGGAATGGTATGCAAAATGTTGGGGCTTCCAGAAAAGAAAATCAATCTGAGCGATTGGGAAAAAATCATTCAGACGATCAAAGAGCCGAAAGGAACCATCACTGTGGGTCTTGTAGGGAAATATGTGGATCACCAGGACGCTTACAAATCTATTCTGGAATCGCTTAACCATGCAGCAATTGCCTCTGGATATAAGCTGGAAGTGAAACAGTATGCAGCGGATAAGGTGAATCAGGACGGCGAGATCGATGCCGAAATTAAAGGATGCGACGGATACCTCATTCCCGGGGGCTTTGGCGAGCGCGGATGGATGGGAAAAATTATGACAGCAAAATACTGCCGCGAACACAAAATCCCCTATTTTGGTATCTGCTTGGGGATGCAAGTGATGACCGTGGAGTTTGCCCGGAATGTACTCAAGTTGGAGAATGCCAATTCGACTGAAATTGATCCGGACACTCAAGATCCGGTCATCTCTTTATTAAGTGAGCAGCGCAATGTGCAAGACATGGGTGGAACGATGCGCCTGGGTAATTACGACTGCGCTTTAAAAAAAGGTTCGCATGCTCACAAAGCCTACGGAAAAGATGTAATTAGTGAACGCCACCGCCACCGTTTTGAATTCAATAATCAATATAAAGAAATCATGGAAAAAAATGGATTAGTGATCACAGGTGTTCTCGATAGTGGGGATCTTTGTGAAATTGTCGAAGTGAAAGACCACCCATGGATGGTTGGAGTTCAATTTCATCCTGAATTTAAATCCAAACCAACAGAACCTCACCCCCTTTTCATTGCATTCACTCGTGCAATGATTGCACACAAAAGTCAATGATGACTAACGAATCGCCCACCAATGCGCCCAGACAGGCAAGGCAAAGGCCAGGACGCGTGGTGGCGATTGACTATGGAATGGCCCGCATTGGAATAGCCCTTTCAGATGAGCGAAAGATCCTGGCTACCGCGTTAGTGACAATGAGGACAGAAAGAAAAGCGGAAGCGACAGCAGAGAAGCTTATCCAGGAATTGAGCAGACATGCCGAAGCCAATTCGTATAGGATCGAGGAAATAGTTGTCGGGATGCCATTAATGATGAATGGCAAGCACGGGATGCTTGCTGATGAAGTCGATCATTTTATCACCTTACTTAAATCACACATTGATATTCCCATTGTCTGTTGGGATGAGCGTCTTACTTCCGTCCAAGCCAACAGATCCCTACTCGAAGGGAATTTTTCGCGCAAGAAACGTGCAAAATTTGTGGATGCTGTTGCGGCGACAATCATTCTTCAGAGCTACCTTGACAGCCTTAAAGCGAAGAACGACAGGGATGAGGAATCACACGGATGAGGGAACCTTCGGCTGGCAAGCTATGTTTTGCCTCAAGAATAAACTAACAGGATAGGCAGGATGGGAAGGATAGGCAGGATACCTTCGGCTGGCAAATCTTATCTCAAGTTCAGTGATTGCCGAAGGCAATCACTGAACTTGAAATAAAATACGATTTGCCAGCCGAAGGTATCCTGCCTATCCTTCCCATCCTGCCTATCCTGTTAGTTTATTCTTGAGGCAAAACACAACTTGCCAGCCGAAGGTTCCCTCATCCGTGTCGTCTTCTGCCTTAGGTCTTCTCGCGTTCTTGCTTCGCAAGGACATGGGCTTCGGCAGCGAAGTTAAAGAAGAAGACAACGGCAGGGGTCAATAGAGCAGTGAAAGGAATCATGATAAAAAACCACTGCAAAACGTTATGGAAGGGGTCGCTGCAAGATTGGCACAGGGTGCCTGTCAGGTACGCAGCCAACACAAGTAATAAGGACACGGACACCAAGGGGAGAATGGCAAAAAATGCCAGGATGATGTTAGAGAACACATCAAATTTCATACGTTCTGCAAGCGTTTGAGTGACCCGGACGCGGCTTAATCCCTTGAGGGCGACAATAGGGGTGACAAAGAAGAGCATCGCCAGGCAGAGCAAACCGAGAACTAAAGTACCGAGGTTCAATAAAAAAGGACCGAAAGCTAAAACGACACCAAAGAAGTCCCCAACGAGGGGGGCATTGAGTAACAGAACGAACATCCCGAGAAGAATCCAGAGTAAGAGGTAGCTTAGGATGATGGGGATGGTGAGATAAGAGGCCCCGACCATCACTTCCCACGATTTTCCGAGGATGTGGCCATAGTTGACTTCCCTCCCTTTAATTTCGTCATGATAGATGCGTATCAGCATGATCCCCATCGACAACAAAACACCAGCACACAGAAAAAACGGAAGAAAGGTCAGACTCAATAGAAGCCATTGTCCGGCGTGGATAGCCAGTCCCCTGAAAAAAACCACTAGCAGTCCACAGAGGGCTAGTACAGCAAAAACCAGAAGCCACTTTTTTTTACAAAATGTTAGGGAAAGTGCTCTGTTGAAGGCAAATTGTATGTCGCTGAAATTCATTTAGTTTCTGATTCCTTCGCTTTAAACAAATATTTTGGCCGCACAATGGGAGTGCCTTTTCCCCCGCGAGCTTCACATCGCTCGTAGACAATCTGTATGGCAATACCTACTACTCTAGCGAGACCGAACAAAACTGTAAAGTACTCTCTATAGGGGAATCCTGCGGCCGTTAAAAGAACTCCAGAAATGGCATCTACGTTAGCGTAGGGATCTGAGATTTTGGGATTTTCCGCTAGAATTTTTGGAGCCACTTCGCGGAGAAGTAAAGCCATTTTCACGAGGGGGTGGTCCGCGTATTGTCTTTTCGCTTTGTCATAAAGAACAATTGCCCGCGGGTCCTCTACGCGGAGGACAGCATGACCATAGCCGAAAACGAGTTGATTTTCTGCAAGACGCTTACGCAATGAGGCTTCTACTTTTTCTGCAGTGGCATTTGGACCCAGTTCGTTGATAAGACTTTCGACAAATTCCAGACTATCTTGGTTGGCACGCCCGTGTTTGGGTCCGTCTAAGGCACACATAGCAGCGCATATTGACCCGTAAATATCTTCCAAACTGGAAGCCACCGCTTTACCCACGAATGTCGATAGGTTTCCCCCGCCGTGGTCGAAATGCAGGACATTGAATAATCCGAATGTTTTTGCCAGACGCTTTTTATCCCCGTTGGGAACATTTAGCATATGGGAAAAATTCTCCATGTATCCTAATTCGGGGTGACCTGGAGGTGTTTCTCCCCAGCCTGCATGGTGGTTAATGACAGCAGCGGTGATTTCAGGAATTTTTGCAATGAGGTTTAGGCAATCTTCCCGGTAGTTGTCTTTTCCCTCAAAAACTTGCGCCATTAATAAGGCGGCACAGAACAACTTCATCGGATGTCCTAGACGCGGCAATTTTTGGATACTGGCAATAAGCTCTTTCGAACATTTTGCGCGGCTTGAAAGATCTTTGGCAAAAATCTCTTCTTCCGCTTTCGTCCCCTCTTGGCCATGATACAAAAGATAGATAACCCGTTCAGGGGTCCAGGAGGCGATCTCTTGAATCGACTTATCCACATATATCAACCCTTTGGTCGGGTGCACAACCGACGTTGTGCAATAGCCTATTGGGAAGCCACGCAGGCCTGTTTCCAAGTGTTCTTTTTTGATTTCAAAAAGAACTTCCGATTGATCATCTGTCATTGTAACCTCTGTTAAATTTTCGCCAGGGAACGCTCTTCTATGAGCTCCTTTTCTGAAGCCAAAACTCTAAACTTTAGAGAAGCATTCCACTCTAAGCCTTTGACAATTTCCACATGGCCATTCCCCAGGGAACGGCAAGGAAAAGAGAAAATCAAGTCGGGATCAATCCCGTAGGGATTCCCTTCGGAGAAAACGCCGCACGAGAACCATAAGCCTTTTGGAGTCGGTGCGATGAGAGCCCTGATTGTATCAATAATGGCATTGGCAGCTGAGGCAGCGGAAGACTTGCCCCTTGCGGCAATGATGGCTGCTCCCCTCTTTTGCACAGTGGAAATGAACTCCCCTTCGAGCCATGCAGAATCCTTGATTTTTTCACTGAGAGGATGACCGTCGATAGTTGCATGAAAGCAATCTGGAACTTGTGTGGACGAGTGATTCCCCCAAATGGCAAAGTTATCCACTGCGGATACGGATACTTGGGCTTTAGCTGCCAATTGAGCAACGCCGCGGTTGTGGTCGAGGCGTGTCATGGCAAAGAAGTTTGTGGGGGGGATGCGCGGAGCATTCTTGAGGGCGATAAGACAGTTAGTGTTGCATGGATTGCCCACGACAAGGATTTTTACATCAGGATCAGCAACGGCATTTAGCGCTTTTCCCTGGCCGATGAAAATCTTGCCATTTTCACGTAAGAGGTCTCCGCGCTCCATTCCTGGTCCGCGCGGTTTGGCGCCGACGAGTAATGCGTAGTGGATCCCCTGAAAAACCTGAAGAGGGTCTGTGCCGATACGGATTTCTTTTAGAAGAGGAAAGGCGCAGTCTTCGAGTTCCATTTTGACCCCTTCAAGTGCAGTAAATGCCTCAGGAAGCTCCAAAATATGGAGAGCAACAGGCTGGTTGGGGCCGAACATTTCCCCTGCGGCAATGCGGAAGAGCAAGCTATAGGCTATTTGACCCGCGCCCCCAGTGACGGCGATACGGATGAGTGGACTGGGCATGAAGGCACCTCCTGATTCAAATAATTTTATCCTATAGTGTCCTGGGATAATGCGCAAAAACAAAAATTACTCGAATCACTTTAGTGAAGGTGCCCGTGCCTGTAGAAGGAGAAATAAGTTCTGTCCATGCCTATACACTTGACGCCCAAATTCCCTCTCAGCGTCTCGGCGCCTCAGCGTCTCCCGGTTAAAATGTATATAAAGCCTGGGAACATCAAGGAAAAAGAGGCATGGTTCAAATGAAGGTAACACTTTTGGATGGCCAAGATCACCTGAACTAAG
>JBAWVE010000014.1:0-20204 GCA_037147435.1 Parachlamydiaceae bacterium | reverse complement strand
CTTTTCCTTTTGATGTTCCCAGGCTTTGCTAGTCCCTCCGGGACACGCTACAGCCTGGGCTAACGTGTGAGCATCCCTTCCGGGATGCGCTGTCGCACTAGCTACGAATGCAGCCCACAAAATGGTCAAGGCAGAGCGCATCCCGGAGGGGTGCTCACACGTTAGCCCCAGAGGACATGATCTCGGAGAGATTGAAAAGGATTGAAATCTGGTCTCATGATACTATATGAGAGGTTTATCTCTATGTACAAAGAAAATTCGTTCAAGAAGTGGAATGATCCCAAAATTACAAAGAAACAAGGGTGCGATTCAATTCTCTTTTTTGCTCTTTTTTCGGCATGGTTCAAATGAAGGTAACACTTTTGGATGGCCAAGATCACCTGAACTAAGAGGATTTTGAGTCAAAAAAATAAAATAACAGGATTGGCAGGATAGAATATTAAGTTACTTGATTTTTGAACGCGAAGGACGCGAAGCAAGCGAAGAAAAACGCGAAGATTTTTCTGTAAGGTCAAGATCTGTCTTCAACAAGCACTCTCGATGCACAAAAACAATCGTCGCGTCCTTCGCGTCCTTCGCGTCCTTCGCGTTCAAAAATCAAGTAACTTAATATTCTATCCACTGCTAGGATTTACAGCTTGTCGTTACCCACATCTATCAATCTAATATTTTAACCGTAACAGGGCATGGTTTTGTGTCGGCCCTCCGGGGCTTGGGTCTTTTCCTTTTGATGTTCCCAGGCTTTACTAGTCCCTCCGGGACACGCTACAGCCCAATGTCGTCAAAATAAGGGATTTTTATGGCATGGTTCAAATGAAGGTAACACTTTTGAATGGCCAAGATCACCTGAACTAAGAGGATTTTCAGTCAAAAAAATAAAATAACAGGATTGGCAGGATGGGTAGGATAAGCAGGATACCTTCGGCTGGCAAGTTGTCTTTACCTCGAAAAGTGAAATATTGGAAAAAGTCGCACTCGTCTTCGGCAAACCGAAGACGAGTGCGACTTCTTCCAATATTTTATTTTCTAAGGCAAAGTTCAACTGGTCGACCGAAGGTATCCTGCTTATCCTACCCATCCTGCCCATCCTGTTATTTTATTTTTTTGACCGAAAATACTCCTCGTTCAGGTGATTATAGCCTTCTAGATCTTACGAATAAGTCGCCTGTACCTCACTGCTAGGGTATAAGGCTTCTGATTACTTTGTGCTATCCATTTTCGTTCTATCTTGAACCATGCCCAAATTTCTCCCTAACAGCTTATCCATGTAGAGATGGGTCAGGTCTCAAACATATTAGTATCCAAATGACAATCGGGGTGGTGGGATTTGAACCCACGACCTCTTCGTCCCGAACGAAGCACGCTAGCCAAGCTGCGCTACACCCCGCAATTAATCCTGTGTAATGTAGTTATGAGATGATTCTGTGCGGATGGTCTTAATTAAGTCCAGTTTTAAGTCATACAGCGATTTTTCCATACCCGTGGTGTATTCGTGGGGGTTGATAAATCGTTTGATTCCAGCATGAAATTGTTTAAGTTCCGTTTGTGTCGTCGCGCGAATTTGATCCAGGGATGGTGTTTTGTAGACACATTGACCTTTCACAAAAATAGGAATAAGCAGATCGCGGGCACTCCAATTTTTGTTGATGATTTTGAATCTTGTGGCATCAAGAGGGTTTACAATAGAAGCAGGGTGGTCAATTCCAATATGTGTGTCATAGATGGCATCTGCGACGTATTCACCATTATGGGAATAGCGCCTTACCTGCAGGATACCGGGATTTGAAACTTTGACCATCTGTTCGGAAAGCTTGAGTTTATATTTCCATGGTTCTCCAGGATTCCTGATGGCGGAAAGTTTGTAGACGCCATCGAGAGCGGGTTGGTTGCGGGCTGTCACTAAATTAGTTCCAACACCCCATGATGTGATGCAAGCACCTTGCCGTTTTAATTCACCAATGAGTGTTTCATCTAATTCATTACTGGCGATAATCAGAGTCTCCTGAAAGCCCGCCGCATCAAGTAATTCACGACATTTAATGCTAAGGTAAGCGAGATCACCAGAGTCCAGGCGAATACCAACAAGTTTTTTTCCATGGCGTTTTAACCACTTGCCTACTTCGATGGCTTTTTTTACCCCTGCGATGGAATTGTAGGTGTCGACAAGAAAGATACAATTGCCTGGAAGGTTTTCCGCGTAGGTTTGAAAAGCCTCCTGTTCATCATCAAAAACCATAATCCAGCTGTGGGAATGCGTTCCGTAGGCTGGGATGCCAAATATTTTCCCTGCAAGAAGACTGGATGTTCCTATACACCCTCCAATATAGGCTGAACGACTGGCTGTAAGCGATCCATCGATTCCCTGTGCGCGTCGTAAACCAAATTCCAAAACAGGATCTTTTCCTGCAGCGATGCAGATCCTGGCGGCTTTTGTGGCGATGAGGGAGGGAAAATTGATAAGATTAAGTAGTGGGCTTTCGAGGAGTTGAGCTTGAATAAGCGGGCCTTGGACACGTATGAGGGGTTCGTAAGGAAATACGGTATTCCCCTCTGGGATGGCGTCAACGTCGCAGGAAAACTTCATGTTGGCGAGGTAGTCGAAGAATTTTGATTCGAAAAGTGGTTCGTTATCTGCATCGCGGAGGGTTTCGAGGTAAGCCAGATCACTATCATCAAACCGGAATGTTTTTAGGTAGTCGATAACGGATTCCAACCCTGCTGCGATGGTAAAACCGCCATTGAAGGGGTTTTTACGGAAGAAAAGGTGGAAAATAGCTTCTTTTTTATCAAGACCCGCTTTCCAATACCCGTACGACATGGTCATTTGGTAGAAGTCAGTAAGTAGTGCTAATGATTGGCTGTAAAGCTGGAGGGTATTTTTTTGCATTATTTCTTTTCAGTTTTTAGGACTTGCTTCCGCATCATCAGGTCGTGAATTTTATTTTTGATTTTCGTTACTTGTTGTTCGTCGTTTTCTTCCGACTGGACAACCTCTGCATACTCATCCCAGTTGTCAAACATTAAAGGCTGGGCCTCCATCTGTTTGTTGAATGCTTGTTTTCTGGTTGTCTGCAATTCTATTTGCAGACTTTGTATTTCTTTGTCGATATCATCGATGGAATTGGCGTAGGACAACCCGGAGCTTGCTACAAACAGTAACATGACACATAAATTTAACATGGGTAAGTCTCCTACAAAAGAAATATCATTTATTCAACATTCGTGCTATACAATATATACCCGATTCTGTGAATTTCTTGCATCTGCATTGATTGAGGAAACAAAATGAAGTGCTTTCTGGCCTTGATTCTTATCCTGACTTTCTTCCTTCCTTTTGCTGCTTCTGCGGCTATGGCAGAACTGCTTCTGCGTGAAAATTTGAAACGTGCACAACCTGGAGATTACCTTGTTACAGCACAAAATAAAAATTACACCACGCTCCTGATCAGAAGTAAAACTGAAGAGACATTGAGTATCGAAGAAATCACGATCCCTATGGCGCGTATTTCCCAGGAAGGTTTTTCTTGGAGACAGTGGGTGCAACAGGGAGCTCCCGGACATACATGTTGGATTATGTATACGATTCATCTATCTTCCGGAACGATGCAGAAAACATTTTCTTTTACGAGAAATGAGTGGGTGACTATTCCGGAAGCGCAAAACTTTTTTTCCACATTGCTCAATTTAAGATTAAAGCTAGTTGATGAAAATGAACGCAAAAAAGTAGGAGTGCCTCGATCGTCTGACACTGTCGACCGCCGCCGCCTTTGGCAGCCAGCTCTCGTTGTCGATGGTAAGGTTGTTCCAGAAGTATATTTCGATGCTTGGCGCACGCGTTGGCCTTCTGACAACAGTGAATTATCGGGAAAGATTATCGAAGTTTATATTCCAAAGGAAAATGATAAGTTCCCCTCCTATTTTCCTTATTGGTTGCAGATTAGTGGGATCGTTGGGAATGCCAAAGTGCGCATTGTAGACTCCGGGAGTGATTTGGCATCCCCAAGACAAAATTGTAAATAACAGGATGGTGATGATGAATACAAAAGCAAAAAAAAATCTCTATTCGCTGCACAAAGCACGTATAATCCTCAAATGTGTGTATTCCTGGTACAAGAAAAAGGGGTCCACCCTTCCACCGTCCGAATTGGGCGCTTTGGAAAAATCGATGGGAGATCTCGATCAGGCTTTATTACAAAGAAATCGCGAAGAGGCCAGTCCTATTGCAGATCGACTAAAACACTTTGCTGAGAGTCATTGCAAGAAATCCGCTTTTGAGTATACTAAGGAGCTTGTATTTGCCCTGATTTTTGCCCTTGTTATTGCGACATTAGTCCGTCAAATGTGGTTTGAGCCGTATGAAATCCCCACAGGATCAATGCGACCCACCTTCCGCGAACAAGATCACCTTACAGTTACCAAGACAGCATTTGGCCTCAATTTTCCCCTAGAGACAAAACATCTTTATTTCGATCCTTCGCTTGTACAACGCAGCAGTGTATTGATTTTTTCAGGAGATGGGATGGCTTTGTCCGACGTGGATACAACGTATTTTGGCATTTTTCCTTATAAAAAGCGGTTTATTAAACGTCTTATTGGTAAACCAGGAGATATTATTTATTTCTATGGCGGCCGCCTTTATGGTTTAGATAAAGAAGGACGTGATATTAACGAATTGCGCGATGCCCCGTGGATGCAATCATTGGAATATATTCCCTTCCTTTCTTTTACTGGCGAAGTGACTACCGGCAATTCGAATACTCGCCTGTTACGGCAGATGCATATGTCTTACGGTAAACTCACATTCCAACCACGCGGAGAGATTGAGGGAGAGGTGTTCAATGGAAAAACTTGGATTAAAGACGACCCCCTTGCTCAAACTAAACCGCATACAAACATCGAGACTTATAGCGATGTCTTCGGTATCCGTAACTATGCTGAGGCTCGGTTACTTACTCAAAGCGAACTAATCCAGCAGATGCCAGAGGCTAAAATTACTGATGATGCCGTCCTCTATCTCCAGTTGCATCATACCCCCAGCTTAAGCTATCCTAAGCAAACCCTTGGCAACTATTTGTGGATAACAGGATACTCCACGATCATTCCACTGCAGCAACAGCATCTCGACCGTATGATGGAGGCCCTATATACGGCACGATTTGTCGTGTCTGGGGGCAAGGCGCGCAGGTATTCGCTTGAGAGTTCAAGTTTTTCTGTATCAAGCCCGGCTTTTCCGGATGTTCCGGATGGCACCTATGAATTTTACTTTGGCAAGGCGACAAAAATTCATTGGGCCGGCATCTCAACAGTGGTTGAGAAAGACAGTCCACTATATAACCATGACCCGATAAATGTGCAGCGTCTTTTTAATATGGGTATCGAAATGGATACAGCATTTGCCCCAAGCCTACGCAATGAAACGAGGTTTCCTCACCGTTATGCATACTTCCGTGATGGAGACCTTTATCTCATGGGAGCACCCATCTTGACAAAAGATGATCCTACCTTGGTGACGTTTCACCAAAATGAGAAAAAACATCAGGCAGAAGCAACGCCTAAAGTGCCTTACGTAGCCTTTAGGGACTATGGTCCTCCGCTAAAAGAGGGGAAAATTGATGTGGATTTCATACGTACTTTCGGAGTCAAAGTCCCCGATCAGCATTATCTTGTGTTGGGGGATAATCATGCAATGAGTGCTGATAGCCGTATTTTTGGATTTGTTCCTCAAAACAATCTTCAGGGTGCACCTTGTTGGATTATTTGGCCACCTGGTGACCGTTTGGGATCTCCACCACAACAGCCATACCCATTTATGAATATCCCCAGAGCTATTGTGTGGGGCGTGGCGTTAATCGTTGCGTTGTGTTGGTATCTTTACCGCCGCTGGGAAATGAAAAGACCTGTATTTGTGAAAATTCACAATTGAAATTGCAGTTTATAGTCACGAAGCAATCCGATAACAACGCCTTGGACAGTAACGTCTTTCTGGCGTAGTAGGATTGGGTGGTGGAGGGAGCATGTGCTTAATAGCCGCACATGGTCCCCCTCGGAATAGTATTTTTTAACGATCGTGTCATTTCCATTGATCAATGCGACGACAGTTTCTCCGGGATGGATAAGTTGACGCACCTCAACGAGCAATACATCACCATCAATAATCATCTCTTCTTTCAAAAAATCACCTTGCATTCTCAACGCATAGGTTTTTTCCGGTTCGCGCACGAAGGATCGTGAAACGAACATTTTTCTAGAGTCAGAAAACAGTTGAACAGGCTTTTCTGCGACAATATGACCGATGAAAGGAATCTCTATTTCTACGCGGTTGTGTGGAATGACTGTCTCAGCAACGGGAGCGATGGACCGGCTTGTATGGCTTTCCTGTTGCAGGACGCCTTTTCGTTTCAGGACGTTGACATGTTTGTAGACGGAACCTAATGATGAAAACCCAAAGCGGTCTCCAATCTCTCTGTAGCTTGGGGAATACCCTTTGCTAATGATAAACTCCTGAATGTAATCGATAAGCTCTTTTTGACGCTTAGTTAATCCTTTCATCGTCCTTTATCCAGTAATTGCACGTGTAAGCTGTCAACCACATGATTAAGGCTGACGCTAACGTATCCGAAAGGAAGTGCCCCCCTTGCTGAATACGGGCGATCGACAGGGCGACTCCAAGAGCTAATGCAATAGCAAGGGCGCTGATAAAGAGCCATTGCATGTTGTAACGGCGTCCTACGAGTGCTAAGGCAAAAAAGTAAAATCCCATCGAGCAATGCCCGCATGCAAATGATTTAGAAGGCTCGGGTTTGGTGAAAAAATTAGGTTTATAATACGGCCGAAAAGGTTGAGATCCACCAAATTCGATCACTTGTTTTGGTCTTGGCCGGCCCCAATGATCTTTCAGGATCCCATGAGTAATCAGCCCAGACCCAATGGCTAATGTCAACACTAGGATGAGAGAGGCTGGATACCACCGACGCCACCGTTTAAAAAAACAAGAAAGAAAGAGCATGATTCCACTTGTGATAAACAGAAGTTGACCCGGGATTAAACCGTACTCGTACATGAATGTAGCGAAAGGGGAAGAGTGAAAACCTGGCGGCTGGGAAGATTCAAATGCATGATGTGTCAACGCCATATCGAGCGCAGGGGTAAATGGTGTGATCAATCCCATGGCAATCAGTGGCCAAAGCCACGCACGATGACGGAAAAAGTACGCTTTCATAAATAGATCTTCTTTGCATTATTACACGTTGTAATGATAGATTATATGACAATACGTGGGAAGTTTTTTTATGTTGTTAGCTTCAGTGGTTTTTTCAATTTTTCTCTTATTTGTGTTCGTGTGGACATTTCTTGTCATTAAAAAAAAACAGCTTGAAATAGCCTTGTGGCAAGAAAAATACTCCAACCAGGAACAGCTTTTGCACACATTAGGGATCTCTTTTGATGCCCTCAAACAATCGCACTCTGACCTCTTCCAAGAACTAAAGAATGAAACTGAGCGGCGCGCTGCCCTCGAAATCAGGAATGCCCGTCTTAATGACTTTGAAGAACGATATAAGGTCAAGGTTGAGGATGTTTCCCGCCTTCAGATGGAGGTTTCAACATTAAAAAGTCTGATTTCAGAGTTGCAGACCCGTTTGGTTGAACAAACGAAAGCAGCACAGGAAAAATTGGAGCTCCTTGCTCAAGTCCAACTCAAAATGACCGATTCTTTTAAAGCTATTTCAACGGAAGCGCTAAAACATAACAACCACTCCTTTCTCGAATTGGCGACACTGAAATTTGAGAAATTGCAGGAAACAGCAAAAGGCGATCTAAAGCTCTGTCACAAGACAATTAACGAGACCGTGAAACCTGTGAAGGAGTCCCTTGATAAATTCGATCGCAAGATTCAGGATCTCGAAAAGCAGCGGATTGGTGCCTATTCTACTATGAACGAACAAATCAAATTACTGTCATCCTCGCACACACAATTACAGCAGGAAACTTCTAATCTTGTTAGAGCTTTGCGCATGCCCAATGTCAGGGGCCGCTGGGGAGAAATTCAGCTGCGCCGTGTGGTTGAAATGGCGGGTATGGTGGAACACTGCGATTTTGTACAGCAGGAATCCACTTCCAATGACGACCGCAGATTGCGTCCGGACCTGATTATTAAGTTGCCCAACCAGAAAATTATTGTGGTGGATTCGAAAACTCCACTTCAGGCCTATCTAGAGTCATTAGAGGCCGCCGATGAAACTATCCGCCATGCAAAGCTCAGGGAACATGCGAAGCAGGTACGCACACATGTCACTCAGTTGGCTGCAAAATCATACTGGGAGCAGTTTCCCTCTTCCCCGGAGTTTGTTGTCCTTTTTCTTCCAGGGGAAACATTTTTCAGCGCGGCATTGGAGCAGGACCCCTCGCTGATTGAATGCGGAGTGGAACAGCGAGTGATTCTTGCCACTCCCACAACATTAATTGCCTTGCTGCGTTCAGTGGCGTACGGGTGGCGGCAGGAGTTGGTGGCAAAAAACACTCAGCAAATCAGCGAGCTAGGCAAACATTTGTACGAGAGATTAAGAGTTCTGTCCGGTCATTTCGAAGCCATGCGCAAGGGGCTGGACACCACTGTCGATGCCTACAACAAGGCCGTCAGGTCCCTAGAAACCCGCGTGATGGTATCGGCCCGGAAATTCAAAGAGCTTGGCGCCGGGAGCGAAACGGATATTCCCCCATTAGACTCAATCGATAGGACTACACACGCCCTGCAGATCGAATAAGTGGTTCCTCGGCTTGTAAGTTTTTTGGAGCGCGGAGCTTTTGGAGTGCGCGCGACTTGTCGAGCTCATAGATCCACCAATACTTGAAAAACAAGTGCGTTGTAGATTCCAGTATTTCCTGAATAGGCAACATTACTCTAAGAGCATTCGATAGTCAAAGTTAAGCACTTTAGCCAGTTTTTCAGCTATTTTATTCCCAACGGTTCTTTTACCATTTTTGGATGCTTAAATAGTGCGGCATACGGTCATTGCATAAAGGGACTTGGGAAACGAGGGTAGGAGAGCTTCTGCGCAGCAGCGAAGCGAGCTTCCAGTTGTCATGACATCGTCGATGACAAGGACGCATTTGTCATGAAGGGAGATTCCTGGTTTCAGTTCGAAGGAGGAGCTGCGCAATTTCAATCGCTGTTCATGATTGAGGCCAGCCTGGCTGAAGTCGCCGCTTGTTCGTATCAGGATGTCTTTGACGGGTCTATTGACTAGTTGGCCGAATGTTTCTGCAATCAGAAGACTTTGATTAAATCCCCGTTCCAATCGCCTCAAGAAGGAAGAGGGCATCGGCACAATAACATCAGGCATCGGCCATTCAAGAGAGATAAATTGTGCTACAAGGAATGCTGCGGCCCCTTTTGCCAGATGGATCTGACCACCATATTTTAGTTGCTTAATCAATGTTGCCGGAGGACCCTCATAGTCGAAGGCTGAGGCTACCCGATCAAATAGCAGAGGGTATTCAAGGCATGATTGGCAGCATGTTGCTGTTCCTGGAGTAAAATGGGAAGAGAAGCAGTAGGGGCACCGTTCTTCGCGATCAATAAAGGTGAGTAGAGAGGAGCACATAGTGCAGAAAATGGGATTACCGTTTTCTAAACTCTCTTTACAGTGAAGGCATAGGGGTGGATAGAGAAGGTCTAGCAGGCTCTTTCCTATCTTTGAAAGGCATTCAATCATAATTCGTTGCTTCTGTAATCACCAAAGCTAGTAGGCCGCCCAATAAGTTCTGATACCCTGCGGCTGCGTGAAAGCCCCGGGGTTCGAGGATTGTAAATGGGTTTGTATTGCCTCATACTAAACCATTTACAATCTTCGAACCGCGGGAGCTTTGACGCAGTCGCAGGGTGTCAAGACTTATTGGGCGGTCTACTAGTAGGCCTACTAGTATTACAATTCCGTATCTACTTTATTTTCTCATCAATATACGCGGCGATTTCTCCGGAATAGTGAGGGAAATTTTTTTCTACCCAATGGTTGATTTTGAGAGCTACAATGGAGAGATCCTGTTTTTTAAAGGTTGGATCTCTCATTTTTTCTTCTCTGACTAATTTTCCCACATCCAGATGTATTGGAGTCGACCCTACAAACCCTGTATTTTGCAAGATCCCATGGTCATGGTCATAGATGCCCTGACTGTATTCTCTGGAATAGAGATCGATGATTTGGCCGATCCGTGTTTCAGCTGTGTGCACATCACCCAGTTTCAGTAACCCTGACAGCACAGTCCGGAGGGTTTCCCCCTTGTACTGGAGAATGAATGGGATTCCACTAAGATCGATGTTTCGACTGAAACCAATCTTATCAATAACTGTTACAGTGCGTTGTGGATTATTTTCTGTATTCAATTGGATGAAAATTAAGCCGCTATCATCTCTGTCAACATCGTAGGCCAGTTTGTATGAATGGAATACGCCAAAAAGTTTGCGCGTTTTTCGTGCTGACTGCTTGTCTTTATAGGTCTTTAAAAAACCTGCCGGTGGAAGTATGTCAACAAACCAGGAAGGACGTAGGTGTTTAAATTTAAAAAATTTGATCACATATTGTCCATCTTTACTGGCAAAGGCGTACGACTGGGCGCCCTTACCTAGGTAGGAAAATGGTTGATCCAAAATTTGTAAAATCTGACGTTCCTGTTCCTGAGTGGAATCAGCAATTACCCAGTTTTTTTCGTGGGGGAGCTCATAGGAAATATTGTTCAGGCGAAAGTCATCTGTCAGGGTATAGTAGATGCGAGCCAGAATAAAGATAATGAGGATGATAACGGCTATCCATGCACAGATGCGCCAAAAGTATTTTGTGTTGTTTTTCATATGATTACTTGCTTTGAACGATTTCTTTGAGTGAACGCTCTTCATTGCGTTCCTGCTGTTTTTGAAGGCTATAAGTTGGCTTGGTAAGTGTCCCTTGAACGGTGACAGTAAACAACTCTGCCAGTTTAAATATCAAGTTGTATTGTTTCATGCGGACTTGCAGATGCACATTGCCATCGAAATCTACGTATGAGTCGTATGCATTGTGCGGGAGGTAAAACTTTGATACACGTCCTTTGCTATAGATGTCTTTGAAACGCGTGATAGATGCTTTTCCATTCTTAATCTCATAAAATACGGTTCCCCGTACAGGTGTCAGCACTGAAAGGTCCAGGCCAATGCGCGTAAGAAGTTCCGCTGGAATCGCAAAAATTGTGTGCTGTAAATCTTTTTTTGGCGGATTAATAAAGGACAGGCTACCGTTGCCTGTAAAACTGTTCCTATTTCCAGAAATACCTTGCAGATCTTTAATCTCCACTTGACGAATGTTTAATGACTTCGCGATACGGGAGGGTGAAGGTTTGATGGAACGCAATAATGTTGGACAAAATTCATGGATGCTTAAAAGAGGAGCATTCACGTGCCACTCTTCAGCGCGATGAATGAAATCTGCTTCCTTAATATACATTGTGCCGCACAGGTCGGAGACAGTCATATTACGGATATATACTGCTTCCGGGGTTAATGTCAGCTGAGAAGATAGATCGTAAAAACGGTATCCAAGCACTTCGAAGTCACGTCCAAGGAGATCCCCCTGAAAGGAAATATTATCGATCAAAGATCTTCTTCCGTCCTTCAGAAGATTCCATTGTCCATTAAGTGTATAGCCATCTCCAAATTCCCAGTTTTGAATCCCCTCGGCAACTTTCCCCTCTGTGAGCGCTGCTGCCTTGGACATGTTAACATTTATTTTTCCGGTTAAGCTGATGATCTCCTGAGAGGGTGGTTGATTAGATGGACGCGTTAAATCGAAGGTAATGCCGCATAGTGAACCAGACATTTTCTGAATGCAATATCCGTTTTGTGAATCCATTAACCAGTGGACGATCAGCGGCCGCCCTCCACTATCTAGCAGAAAACTTTCATTTTGAACGGCTGATTCCGACCAGGTTTTTTCTAGCGATCGCATTGGGGTCATATCCGTAATTACGACCTCTCCGAAATTGAATGCTGGTGGGATTCCATAAAAATCAAATCTGAAGAGATTGTTTTTATAGGGGTATTCTCCGCCGATTTTTATTCCTCTCTGGTCCCAATCCAACGTTAAATCTTTGATTGGATGTTTAGAATCCATGATGGAATAGACCCCATCACCAAGAGAAATCTTCAACGAGTTGCTATCTGAGTTGTAGTGAAGGGATAAGTTGTCTATGTCTTGGGGGGAGATGTCTTTGATGACCCCTTGATTGATCGATCCATTCATTTTTAGATCGCAACGCATTCCATGAGGCAGGGTTTTGTCGAAATCAGCATGCATGGTACCTGTTGCATGTAGCTCACCTGCTATCAGGTTGTTTCCCAAATGCTTCCGAAGGCTTGGCCATTGACTGATATCAGCGAGATTAGCTTCCAGAAGATTCACTTTAGCTGACAAATGGGCATCATCATCTCTATATTGCCCTTCCATTCCCAATAAAAGAGAATTGCCAATGCGCATCCCAAGGAAGTTGATATTCCAAAGTGCCCCTTCCTTTAGAATATCGAATGCCAGGGATGTGTCATCAAATTGCATTTGATCAACACTCCATAAGTTGTCTTTCTTTTTTCCTACCAGTAGAAACTGTTTATATCTTGAAACTGTCTCCTGAGTGGACTCTTGGCTTCCTAGAAAGATATCATCTCCTGAAAGCTGGTAGCTCATGACCGAACTGTTTCCATCGTAATTCAATGCGGCATTGAATTTCCCGCCTGCTGAGGTAATATCATTGATTTCTTTAATCCAGCTGCGCGAAAGGAACATCAATCCGGTACGGCTGAACTTTTGGAGGTCGGCAAGCATCGTGTCCAGTTGAAATTCAAACTCCAATTGCAGCATTTCCACTTGGGACCAGTTCTTGAGGGTTATTTGGAACACCTGAGGATGAATATTGCCAAAATGGGAAAGAGAACGGTCAAAGTTAAATTCGATTAAACGGGTGTCATTTGGTGTCAGGGCATCTTTTACAAAAGGTTCAATGGATTGGGTTTTTCCTGCAAGACGGAAAAGATCACCATTTTTGTCGCCTATCCAGATGTTAAATTCCATTTCATTATTAGCATAATCGGTAAATTCTATGTGATTGGCACCTAAGGTAAATTCTTCGACATGGTTTGGCTTCCCGACGAGGATGGCCCCCTGGATATCCGAAAATAAAAAGGTATTTCCTGAGTGATCATAATCAAAATTCATTCCCAACTCATGCAGAGAGACATCGACATTTTCCCCTCTTAAAATACCATCTGCCAGTTTTCCATAAATATTGCTCTGTAAGTCGCACTTGTCCCCATTAAAGAAGAAAGTCAGGTTTGAAATTTTCTTCTGCAGCGAGACATGACCCTCGATAGGGATTTTCAATATGGGAAGATCCTCTTTGATATGCGATAACAGGTGTTGTAATTCTGATATTTTTCCGTGCATTTCATTGGCGCGTACGTCAACGGTAAAAACCCCTTCTCCTGGCATGCTCCAGTCAAGATCAATTGAGCCCCCAAAATAGAGTCCATTGGAAAATGCACCTAGAGATGTAAAATGGGCAACGTCATTTTCTGCGAGCACGTTTGCCCTAACTTCAGTAAACAGCAATCCACTATTTTTTTCGAAATAGGTGCCGTTATGGATGGGGAAGGTGTTTAATGTTGTACAGTCCCTGATGTCTTGTTGGGTGTCAAAGTTGTAAACATATGTTGCAGGCCAACTTGGATCAAGGTGGGACCTTTGGCCAATGCTTGGGATTTCAATGCAAAATTCATTATTTTCAAGCGTAATATTTTTCGCATCATAATGAACAACTATATTTTTCTCATTTAAGTGACCCTCGAAATTCCCTTGGCCATTTAGGTGCATCTGACCATCGCGAAATATAAACGGCGAAACAAATTTGCCCAACGGAAGATCCGCTCCAGAAAACCACCCATTTTTGATGGTAAGGGACTGTGTAAAATTAACGTGCATATCTGGAGCAGGCGAAAGCTCACGAGGCTGAGTGATTGAAAGCAATCCCATGTGATCATGTTGGGTTGTTTGTGATAGGTTAACCCCAGGGTTATGGCGCAGCTCAGATGTGCAATTTAATTGTGCACGGTCCTTGTGCCCACACCCGTTTGAAACGAGTTGCTGCCAGCTTAGTGGCATCAATAAAGATAGCCCAAAATCAATTTCTTCGGTTTTTTTGGTGATGTTATCAATTAATATTTTCCCCGTAAACACCAGGTTGTCAAATGATCTGTCCGCATTGGCTGTAATGGTGACATGACCTTCTTTAAACTCTTTGTCCACTCCTTGGCGAATCGCATCCGGAAGAATGGGTGACAGGTCCTTAATGGGTCCTCTAAAATTAAAAATAGCCAAAGGGCCTGACGATGTTCCATCTAGGATAATTTCTCCGTCGAGGCCGGCTATTACCCCCTGCAATAATGATTTTTGAACCACTCCCTTACGGACGGCAAGGCGTGTGCTGATATTGGAAAATGTATTCAATCGGAAAATAGTTGTTTCCTGATGGATTATTCCCTGACTAATGTAGAGGTCCATATTGAGGGTTTTAAGGGGATCTGCAGTGAAAAGATCAAAAGAAAGTGATCCGGAAGCATTTTCCACATAACCGGAAAGCGCCCAGGGGGGATAATTAAATTCCAAATCGTATGCTGTTATGTTTTCGACATTAACTTCAGAGAGTCTTTTTCCCTTAAAATAGACCAAAGTAGAGGCGTTAACACTGCCTTTTGTGATATGCAATTGTTTCCATTCTAGGAAATCGCGTCCAAACAGATGTTGTAGCATAGTAAGTTCTTCGCTTCCAAACCCCGTCATCTCCAATTCCCCAAAGCCCCATTCATTACGAAGTTGTTTCTTTGAAAAATGGATAGAGGTGTCATCTTCTGGATATTGTCCCTTAAACTGGATGTCCGCAGATATGCCTGCCTGTCCCCTTGACTGGAGTTGTCTGATGCCATCAATGTGGAGTCGTCTCTGTCTTTTCTTGGAGGATACAAGGCCGTCAAGGGTAAATTTTGTCTGGTTGACGGATTGAAACGAGAGGGTGCCGCTGATTTCTTCGATAGTCCAAAAGGGCTCTCCATCCTTCGAGATGACCAGGTGCGTTAAAGGAGAAATCTCCAGATGGCCCTCTGTCTGCTTGATTCGCTGGCCGTCTTCGTTAATTTCTTTGGGAAAAAGATGGAGGATAAGCGTCGGCATATTTAATGCGCAGCCAGTTTCCTCATGACAGGCCGCCAGGTTCTCTACCACAATTTTTCCTTCGGCAAAACTCTTTTCCATTTCGGGAAAAGTGACAACGAAATTGCCACTAAGAGTACCTTGTGTGATTTCTAGCTGTGCTGCTTCCGGCCATAAACCTCGGAGTGTCTGATGGAATGATGAACAGTCGATGTTGTGAAAATCAATGGCTAATTGGGAAGCACCGTTGTCTGTTTCTGAGAGGACCGCAAAGAGGTCACGACTATCTTTTGATGGAGAGCCAATCCATACAGAGGCGCATCCTTCCTTTTTCTCGCGGCAGGCGAGATCAACACTGAAAAATAAGGGGAGTGGAACGAGGTTTTCTTCCGAGAAATCATGGACAAGGATTGTGCCTTGAGGGGTACTAAATACTGTGTGCACATTGAAGAAGCGAAAGGAATGTGTTGAGGTCGCAAAGGCCTCCTTAAGTTCTTTGGCTCCTGTACCGATATCAATATGCGGGGATTCCACCTCAACGTTCAGTGCTAACGACCGTTTAGGCCACGCGATAGAAACCGTGATTGTTGCTCGTTCGGCCTGACAGCGATATCCCCCTTGTTCCAATCGGCTTTTTGTCGTCAATACAGGGGACTCAAAAACCCATTGTCCATTTTCATGATAAAGGTTCTGGTACGTAAGTCTGCTGCCAAGACAAGTCCGGCAGTACCCTTTTAGGTACCATTCAAAAAAAGTGGAGATGAGCGGCCCCCGAGCGGCAAACCCGGTCAGAAGAACGGCTACAAAGATAATTAAAATCGTCCACTTTCGCGACATTTGTTTTCCATAATTTAAACAATCGACGGAGTTTATTCGGGGTGCGGGCTGACGATCATCGACACCAGACTTTACCCATTTTGTAACCCTCTCTGAGGCTGAGAAAAATTCGTCAATGCACGGGCTTTGGCGTATTTTTCGCCAGTTTTGAGAAACTTCAAATTATTAACCAACCTGTGGTTAGATAATTTGCAAATTCTTGAACCTGACAAAAAATACGCCTAAATCCCGGCGGTTGCCAATTTTTTCTCAGCCTATCTGCAGTCTATACTAGAGAAAAATAAAATAATAGAAGGACTTGAAAAAGTAAGTGTACTTGAGAGATGTTCAAAATCTTCACGACCGCTATTTAGCTTTTCTGTTGATTATAAAACTTATTTGAGATAAATGTAAGTTATATGAAAATTTCAAAAATTATCTTTTTGTTTTGCATCATCGGGTGGGGTTCTCTCTGTGCAGAGGATCCACTACAGAAGCTGATGGATGGCAACACTCGCTACGTGAATTCAGAAACAATCTGCCACACTGATTGGAATGTCAAACGGGCAGCCCTTGTGCAAAAGCAAAACCCATTTGCTGTGATTATCTGCTGCTCGGACTCCCGCGTGCCCCCTGAACTTATTTTTGACCAAGCTTTAGGAGCTTTGTTTGTTGTTCGCATCGCCGGCAATGTGATTGATGATCTCGCTTTAGGTAGTGTTGAATATGCAGTATCAAACCTAAAAGCTTCACTTATCATGGTACTGGGTCATTCGAATTGCGGGGCTCTAAGTGCGGCTCTCACGGAAACAAAATTCGACAACCACATTCAAGATATCATGGAATCTCTTCAACCTGCTGTTCAAGCCGTTAAAGGTGAGTCTGGCGACCTCCTCGAAAAGGCAACAAAAGCAAATGTCCGATTCGTGATTTCTCAATTAAAATGCGCCAGGCCCATCCTTGCCCCCCTGGTCCTCAAAGATTCCCTGAAAATTGTCGGCGGCTTTTACAAGCTTGATTCCGGTCACGTGGAACTGGTAAACTAACGGCTTAAAAACTGCGGAGCATTTGCGCGCGGCTTATCTCTGCTCTCATCACTTCTCATTTATTGTAGTGTTACGGTTAGTGCGGGTGTTTGTACTCCGCTAGAATCCAAACCTACAATAGTATAGACGTCATCTTGTTTTTTATTGCGATTATGGTCCTCGTAAATGTAGGGGGCTGAATTTGGCACAGTAGCAATGACCTGGCCATTTCTTGTGATTTGATAGCTAACGACATTCGGACTGATGGAAGGTGTCCACAATAGTTTGTGAATGAGATCCGTTTGAGTTAAAAATCGGACGCTCACAACTTTGCCTGAAAAGGACTGGGGTGGCGAGATTAGCGGGTATTGGGAGGTAAATATATTTCCAGTATAACCGATTTGGACAGACTGCCAAATCGCAAATAACAGATTGTAAGGCGATAGGGCAACGCTTTCACGAATCACTCCAACATCTGAGCTGGCAACTAAAATTGGAGCGCTCCATGTGCCATTAGTGAAAAATGATGAAAGAACTTCGTGGGTAGAACCTGAATTCATTGTCCAAACGGCATAACCATCGCCGCTGGGATCAATGGCTACTCCTAGTAACTGACTTCCTACCCCGCCGGTGGGTGCTGTGGAGATGATTTGTGGAGTACTCCATTGAGATCCGTTATAATTGGCTGCTAAAACGTTACTGTTATTATCCAATCCGAGCGCTACAGCCAAACCATTAGGTGCAACGGCAAGCGCCGGGAAGGCCAGGAAAATAGCATCGAATAGGATGGTCGGGGCTGACCAATAGGTTCCATTGAAAGTTGCTGTGTAGGTATCTGCAGGGAAGGAGCCTGAATACCAAAGGGCTATTATATGGCCTTGAGAGTCGATTTGAACCGTTGGCTCAAAGTTGTCGTTTCCTGTGGATAGTGTTTGGGGGAGAGTCCAGCTTCCTGAAGAGAGCGTGCTGGATCTGGTAACATCCCCTGTAATAATCCACGTGGCGCCGGCTTTTCCGGAGGCATTAATGCACACTGCAGGTGCCGTTTCAGGGATCACTGTGTCTGTGCTTGAAATGAGTGTTGGCGCTCCCCAGTTTGATCCGTCAAAAAGCGCGATGGATGCCTGAGCTGTTTCAGTCCACCCCATGATTGCCTGTCCTGTACCATTTGTCGCAAGGAATGCCCCTGTATCGCTTGCAGAAATTCCCGTGGAAATTAAGGACCATGTGGCTCCGTTATAGATTGCTGATTCAATAGCCCCGTTGAATCCGACGTGCCAGGTGGCAACAGCTGAACCATTAGCATACATGACGACCCGAGGGGTGTTTAAAATCCCTGTCGTAGAGGAAATTGTCTCTACAGGTCCCCATGCACCATTAGTATAAATAGCGGCATTGATGATAGAATTGTCCATGACAGCCTCAGCCCAAACAGCGACGGCATTTTCTTCATGATCAGCAGCAATTTGCGGCTCGAGATCTTTATTTGTTGAGGAAGCAAATTGTATGGGAGGAGATGTCCATGTTGCGTATAGGGCCTGTTGGGTGTTGAACAAAACGATCAATGCAAAGCTGAGATTTCTCAAAAACTGGATCATGTGCCTTCCTCAAATATAACAGGTTTTTCTCACCTCGTTGAGTCTGCATATTTTGATAATTTTCTTATACCTAAATGATGATGACTGAGATTCGGATTAGATGTACCGCAAATGCTAATCGGTCGGCAGTTGCAAAAAACTTTATGAAAATGTATGTTGGACTCACTGTCAGTAATTTTAAATCCTCGGAGCAGGTAGCAATGAAAACGATATCTATCTTTTTTCTCTCCATGTTTGCAAGCATGCACTGTTTGGTTTCCACAACTCCAGAACTCTCTATGGAAGAGGAAAAACTAATTTCAAATGTGCAAAATTGTATCGCCAATGCACAGCTTGGGAAATCAGGATTACCTAAAAAAGTACTGGAAATAGACGGTATGTCGTCGGATAAAGTTCGTCACCTGTTGAATAATCTCTGCGCTTTACCAAATACAAGTTACTTAGAGATTGGGGTTTGGAAAGGCTCGACATGGATTTCTGCTCTTTACGGTAACAGCAATGTTATCACTAGTGCTGTTGCCATTGATGATTGGTCAGAATTTAATGCGCCAAAAAAGGAATTCTTTAAAAATATCTCCAAATTTCTTCGTTCACGCGTCGGTCGCTTTTATTCTGAAAATGCATTCGATTTGTGTAAGGATCAAATTTTTAAAAAACCTGTAACTACATATTTTTACGATGGAAATCACTCAGCCTTGTCTCAAGAATTGGCATTTACCTATTACAACGATGTCCTTGATGATGTGTTTGTAGCGATCGTGGATGATTGGAACTTTTATGAGGTTCCTTTAGGCACGTATGCTGCTTTTGATAAACTCGGATATACCATCCTCTATGAAATGATTTTACCGGCTGGCTATAATGGTGATCGAGACAACTGGTGGAATGGACTATATGTCGCTGTCATCAGAAAATAGCACTACGCATCGGTACCAGGATTTAATTACGCTTTTTAACGATTGCTTCCTTGACAAATTTAATACTCTCCTGGTTAAAGGCGAAGATGAGCCTCTATATGTTCCGGCAAACGAAAATCAGCCACATCATTGTCTTTTCTTTGCGCACGGGTTTTTTGCCAGTGCATTGCACGAATCCTCTCATTGGTTAATTGCCGGCGAAAACCGGCGAAAACAGGTGGATTTTGGGTATTGGTATGAGCCTGATGGGCGCACAGCCGTGCAACAGGAACTTTTTCAAAGCGTTGAAATTAAGCCTCAAGCCATGGAATGGATCCTCTCCAAGGCTGCTGGTTATCGTTTTCGCGTGAGCATCGATAACCTTAATGGCACTGAAGCCGATACTGCTTCATTCAAATCTGCGGTCTACCAACAGGTAAAAAAATATTGCGAACAGGGTCTCCCGGCACGGGCAGAGTCTTTACGGAGTGCTCTCTGCGCCTTCTATCATACACCGCTCCCTCTTAAAATCGAGGATTTCGATTTAGAGTCGATTTAATTGGGTATTAAATTAGTGATTAGCTCTCGTTTTGAGGCATGGTTCAAAATAGAACGAAAATGGGTAGCACAAAGTAATCAAAAATCTTT
>JBAWVE010000013.1:0-20675 GCA_037147435.1 Parachlamydiaceae bacterium | reverse complement strand
ATTGAATAGAGTGGTAATGAGTCTGTTCCAATCTGCTTTGACTGAAGATCCGTCGTCATATGTCAGCGCGTCGGGAACAACCGTCCACCCGAGGCGGACTCCTGTGAATCCAGCAATTTTGGAAAAAGATCCCACTTCAATTGCCACTTCATGAGCTCCTGGAATTTCGAAAATCGACTTGGGGAGGGTTTCATCCTGGATGTAATGCGCATAAGCAGCATCAAAAATAATGATCGATCGATTGGCTTTGGCGAAAGCCACCAGCGATTGTAATTGTTTTCTTGTTGCGACGGCGCCAGTAGGGTTGTTTGGAGAGCAAAAGTAGATGAGATCGGTTCGGGGAGTATTGCCGAGCGCTGGAAAAAAATCGTTGTCTGGAGTGCAGGGCATGGAGACAATATTTTTGACTCCGTGAATAAGACTGCCATCGACATAGACGGGGTATGAGGCATCCTGGACGGCGATAGACACTTGGCTGCCGAAAAGAGCCTGCAGTCTAGCTAGGTCGCATTTAGCCCCGTCAGAGATGAAAATTTCATCCGGTTTGATCGCTTGAGGGTGGGGGTAAAAGGCATTAACAATTCTTTCGCGCAACAGCTTCATTCCCTGCTCTGGGCCATACCCCGAGTACCCCTCTTGTGTTCCCAGCCGGGCGCTTGCCTTCACGAGAGCTTGGGTGATGTAAGGGGAAAGGGGTTCTGTGGTGTCGCCGATCCCCAGGCTGATCAAGGAAGCTTCGGGGTGACGCGAAAGAAAGTCCTTTTTGCGCAGGTTGATTTCCGGGAATAGGTAATTGGTGTTCAGCGCTTCAAAGAGAGTGTTTCTTTTTGTCATGATGTGCTCCGTGGTCAGTATAGCCTTGAGAATTAAATTATGAAATGAGAAAATGGACGATGATCCACTGCACGAGGAGAATCTTTGGTCAAAAAAATAAACTAACAGGATGAGCAGGATGAGTATCCTACTTATCGTACCCATCCTGTTATTTTATTTTTTTGACCAAAGATTCTCCTCGTGCAGGTGATCATCGTTCACGAAAGGGACAGCAACCGGGCATGAAAAAGGACACACTCATGAAAGAGCAAGCCAAGGCGTATGACGCCAAAACAGTTGATGCAAAGTGGTACGATTTTTGGGAGGCGCGCGGATTTTTCAAGGCGAATGCGGCTTCATCCAAACCACCCTATTGCATTGTCATGCCCCCTCCGAACGTTACCGGCTCTCTTCACATGGGACATGCCCTGGTCAACACACTGCAGGATATCTTGACTCGTTGGAAGCGCATGAGTGGGTATGAAGCTTTATGGCTTCCCGGAACAGATCACGCAGGGATTTCCACACAAACAATTGTGGAAAGACACCTGATGCAGAAGACGGGAAAAAAGCGGAAAGATTTTCCAAGGGAAGAGTTCCTTTCGCATGTGTGGCAGTGGAAAGAAGAAAAAGAAAGTAATATTTTGAATCAACTCAGGCGTGTCGGATGCTCCTGTGACTGGTCCCGTTTGCGCTTCACGATGGATTCCGGAAATAACAGCGCTGTGCGCACTATGTTCAAAAAGCTCTATGATGCCAATTTGATTTATCGCGGCGATTATCTCGTCAATTGGGATCCTGTGACACAAACGGCAATCGCCGATGATGAAGTCGAATATGAAGACAGACAGGGATTTTTATGGCATCTCAAATATCCACTAAAAGATGGATCCGGTTTCGTTAAAATCGCTACCACACGCCCAGAGACTATGCTTGGCGATACTGCAATTGCCGTTTCTCCGAAAGATGCACGGTACGCAAGCCTGGTAGGAAAGACGGTGATACTCCCTCTTACCGGTAGGGAAATTCCCATCATTGCAGACCATCATGTCGATCCAGAGTTCGGCACAGGCATGGTTAAAGTAACCCCGGCTCATGATCCGAACGACTATCAAATGGGGATCACTCATTCCCTGCCATTCATCAATATCATGACTCCCGATGGTAAAATTAACGAAAAGGGAGGGGCTTTCCAGGGGTTGTCTATGGAAGAAGCGCGCCATGCCGTTGTAGAGGCCTTGAAAAAAGAGGGGTTTCTTGAAAAAGTCGAGCCGTACGCCAATCGCGTGGGAGTTTCCTACCGTTCAAAAGCCGTCATCGAGCCGTATATGTCCAAGCAGTGGTTTATCCGGATGGAAGGGTTCGGGAAAAAATTGCGCGACGTTGTCGAACAGGGTGTGACACAATTGATTCCGCAAAATTGGGAAAATACATATTTTCACTGGATCGATAACCTGCGCGATTGGTGCATTAGCCGTCAGCTATGGTGGGGGCATAGGATTCCTATTTGGTATCGCTGCGATAATCCGACACAGATGGTCTGTTATGATGGCGAGGGGATTCCTCCGGAAGTTCAGAAGGAACCAGATGCATGGAGGCAGGACGATGATGTGCTCGACACCTGGTTTTCATCGGCATTATGGCCTTTTTCCACTTTGGGTTGGCCAGAAAAAACACCCGAACTTGCGCGATTTTATCCCAATGCTGTCTTGGTGACAGGACACGATATTTTATTTTTCTGGGTGGCACGCATGTTGTTGATGGGAGAGTATGCGATGCATCACGTGCCCTTTCCGCAAGTGTTCCTTCATGGTCTGATCTATGGAAAATCGTATTGGCGCGAGGTAAAGGGAGGGGGCATCGCCTACCTCAGTGAGGGGGAAAGGCGTGAGTATGAATTGGGCAAACCGATCCCAAAAGACGTTCACTGTAAATGGGAGAAGATGTCTAAGTCAAAGGGTAATATTATCGATCCTTTGGAAATCATTGAGGAATATGGCACCGATGCCATGCGCATGGCACTATGTGCAAGCGCCACACAAGCGCGTGAGATCGATCTCGATAGACGCCGTTTTGAAGAATTCAAAAATTTCGCCAACAAGATGTGGAACGGCGCACGCTTTGTTTTCATGAATCTCGATGGTGACGTGCCGTTAACCACGGAAGAATTCCGCGCGGGCCTGGATGAGAGGTTGCTTGGCCTTGAAGATCGATGGATTCTCTCTAAGCTCAATCACACGATCGACAACGTAAATAAAAAACTTGAAGGATATCTCTTTGACCAGGCTGCAATTGAGTCGTACGACTTTTTCTGGAAAGAGTTTTGCGCTTATTATCTTGAGATAGCAAAGCCTGTCCTGTTTGGAAAAGCTGGATCAGCGGCTGACCGGAAAAACAAGCAAAAGCTCTTGGTCATTCTTCTCTGTCAAGCCGTGCGTCTTATCCATCCGATGGCTCCATTTATTACTGAGGAGCTCTTTCAGATGCTGAAAGAGCGGTTCGAGGGGATCACGCTGCCGACAGCTCATGTCGATCCCTATACGCTAGAAGCTATCCACGCATTATTGTCAGATGCTTGTATCGTTGCCCCTTATCCGAAGATCATTCGGGAAGCGGATATTAATCCGGTAATTGAGAGCGATTTTGCCTTGATCGATGCCATCCTGTACACCATTCGCAACATTCGCGGAGAGATGAAATTGCCTCCAGCGGTCGCCACAGATGTCCATGTTGTTGGAAAATCCACTGATTCAGAGTTTGCGTCCATCGGAAAACATCGGCATCTCATTGCAGCTCTTGTGAAGACGAACCGGATTGAGATGCATGAAACCGAACCGTCTCTTGGACTTGCCAGCACAGGGATGCATCACGGACTGAAAATTTGCATTCCTCTTCCTGCAGAGCTCCTCAAACAGGAACAGGCGCGATTGGTCAAGGAGAAGGAACGGTTGAGCCTATCGATTGAAAGGGCTCGTGTGCAGCTGTCAAACACGGAATTCGTCAATAACGCTCCCGCCCCCCTTGTCGAGAAACAGAAAAATGCCCTCGCCCAATCAGAAAGGGAGCTGGCTGAAATTTCCGCCAAGCTGCAGGCGTTCCAAGGATAACAATCACGCTACACGGTTGTTTGGTTTGGCAGGTTGGATCAGAATTAAATCTCTTTTTATGAGATTTTGGAATGACTCGTCGCAAGCATTCCAATCTACCAAATCTACTTTGTAAGGTAGATCTGATTCTTCGAAGTCTTCCTCAATATGTGCCTGAATATTCCACGGAATATGATCGAAAAAGCAGAGGTCCAGATCGGAAAAACGCCTGGGAATGCCTTTTGCACGTGATCCAAAAACATGAAATTCGTAAGGGTACTGAGATAAAATAGTTTTTACAATTTCCAAATGTCGCGGCTCTATGTGAATCATTCGAGGGTTCCCAACCTTTGAATGAGCTTTTCAAGCTCTATTGAAAATGTATCAAAAATCTCAAGAATAGCATTAACATTTTCCTGCTCATAGGTATGGGAAGTCAAATTACGCTTCTTTTGAAACTCAAACCATATCTCGGGATCATCAATAATTTTTTCCAACACAGCCTTTCGAAACGTGTCTTTGGGCGAACCAACCTCCTGTCCTCGAGATTCCAGAACCCTTTTCATCATTTTCCAGGCAAGCTCGTAACAAAATTCGAAAGCTTGGATTGCACCAGCTTGATCTCGATCATCTTGCATGTCTTGACGAAAGCGTTCAAAAATATCTCGGGCTTTGAATAATTTTGATAAGTCAATTGTAGACATATGATCGATTTACTCCAGTTGATTTCACCTTGTTATACTAATATTTAGATTTAAGTTATAGAAAATTCAATAAGGCTTCAAGGGCTGTGCGCGTAGAAGCAGCATTGCGGTGATGGATCGCGTGGATGCCGAAATCTCTTGCTATTTCGACAAACAGTTCCCGATCATCGATATAGGCCGTTTCTTCTGCGGGTACTTGCACCATATTCAGAGCCAGGCGGTAAACATTTTGATCCGGTTTACGGATCCCGATAAAACAGGAGACAATGAAGTAATCCACAAAAGAACTTAAGTCAAATGTCTTCGTTCTGTAATGTGTGAGTTCCTTCCCCTCATTGCTGATCACCACAATTTTGAATCCATGTTTACTTTTCAGCTCACGAATGAGGTTAATGGTGTCGTCATTGGGTCTTGATTGGGAGTACATAAAGTCGATAAAGATTTCTTTGGAGAAGGAGCGTGGCTGGGAAAACACGGTATAATGCAAATAGGTGTCTAGTGTGATTTTCCCCACTTCATAGTCGCCAAAAAGCATTTGATGACGGCTTTCAAATTCCTGAGCATCGAGTCCGAACAGCTCCACGGCTTTGGCTCTGGAGGTCCTATCCCAGCCATTAGTCAGAAGGACGCCTCCCAAATCGGAAAACAGCACTTTTATCTTTGTTTTCTTTGTCATTGGATACCCTTTTAGTTGGAGGCTATTTGCGGAATAACGCATAGGTGGCAAATGCGGCGGCGCCAATCACTCCGGCGTTCTCTTTTAATGCGGCAGGGACAATTTCCAGCGATTCTGTAGCGACTTTCAATGCCCGTTGTACAATGCCTTGGCGGACCACTCCAATCAGTTCTGGGTTCCCTTGAATAACGCCGCCCCCAAGGATGATTCTCCTGGGGTTGAATGTGTTCACCAAGCTTGCAATGCCTGCAATAAGTCCTTCTTTTGCCTCATCAACGACTTTTAAGGCAACGGGAACTTTGCTTCTGCAGGCTTCGAAGACGTGCTTTGCTGTGATCTCATCTGCTTTTCCACCAACAAGAGCAAGCAGTCCATGCCCTCCAGCAGGATCAGAAACAAGCATTTCTTGTGCCCGACGTGCGATGGCCCATCCGGCGGATAATGTTTCAAAACAGCCTCTGTTGCCGCAGGTGCACAGACTTCCTTTCAGATCGATTGTGATGTGTCCCACCTCGCCGGCAGCGTTATCACTGCCTGTCAGTATTTTTCCTCCGCTGATGATGCCTCCACCAATTCCAGTCCCAATAAACACGCATAGGAAATCATTGTAACCCTGTCCAGCCCCATACAGCCATTCTCCCCATGTAATGGCGCGGACGTCGTTGAGCACCCTAACAGGGACTTTCAGCCCAATTGTGAGGGCATCTCCTAATGGAAAGTCTCCCCAGCCCAGGTTAGGAGCAAAGTGGACAATGCCAGATTCCAGGGAGATTTGTCCGGCCATACCCACCCCAGCGGCAACGATCTTGCCATCTCCATTGTCCACTTTCTTTACTGTTGAAATGATGTCATCGACAATAACTTGCGGTCCCTTTTTACTTGTGGGGATGCGCTCTAACCGTATCATCTTTCCGGAATGGTCGACCAAACCAATGGCAATTTTTGTGCCGCCAAGATCCACTCCTAAAGAATAATCTCCTGGCTTCATTTGAGTCTTTCCAGAAAATATAGGTGCAGGATAGGGTCGTTTGTAAGTTCCGGATGGAAGGCTGCACCAAGGTGAAGTCCTTGTTGGACCAGGACGGGTTCATCATTGAATGTTGCCAGGACCTTAACCCCTTCGCCTACATGACGGATGCGGGGGGCTCGAATAAATGTGGCAGGGATGGATACGCGGTGTTTTGTATCAGCAAGAAAATCAATGTCTGTTTCAAAGGACTCTGCCTGACGGCCAAAGGCATTGCGTTCAATGGAAACATTCAATAGATTCAATGGCTCTACTGTCTTCTCACCAACAACGGTGTTCGACATCAATATCAGTCCGGCACAAGTTCCAAAAAGAGGCTTGCTTTTAGCAAAATCCAGCAGAGGTTCGATGAAATTGATAAAACGCATCTGTTTGAAAATCACTGTCGATTCACCACCAGGGATGATCAGCGCATCACACGCGTCAAGGTCTTCCGGTTTGCGTACCTCAATAGCTTGGACACCCAGGCGTGCAAGCATGGCAAGATGCATGGCAAAGGCACCTTGAAGGGCTAATACACCAACGCGTAACTGTCTCGTTGCCATCCTTTCTTACCATCCTCTGGGCGCCAATAGATCTTCTTTGCTCAATTCGTGAATATCCAGTCCGGGCATCGCATCAAGCAATCCCATGGAAATTTTCGCTAATATCATCGGGTCATTGTAGTAAGTTGTTGCAGCGACTATCGCACGCGCCCTTTCAGGGGGGTCTTCCGACTTGAAAATTCCTGAACCGACAAAAACACTTTCTGCTCCAAGCTGCATCATCAAGGCGGCATCGGCCGGGGTCGCAATCCCGCCGGCAGCGAAGTTAGGTACTGGTAGTCTGCCTTTTTTGGCCACCTGTTCCACAAGGTGATAGGGGGCTCCCATCAATTTTGCTTCGCTCATTAATTCTGCGTGGTCGAGTCCGGCGAGGCGTCGGATATCGCGCTGGACGGCGCGCATATGCCGGACAGCTTCAACAATATTCCCTGTTCCTGGCTCACCCTTTGTGCGGATCATTGCGGCGCCTTCGCCAATACGTCGGAGAGCTTCTCCAAGGTTGCGGCATCCGCATACGAAAGGGATTTTAAAACGGTTTTTGTCGATGTGGTATTCTTCATCCGCAGGTGTCAATACTTCACTTTCGTCGATGAAATCAACAAATAGCGCTTCGAGGATTTGCGCTTCAACAAAGTGACCGATACGGCATTTTGCCATGACAGGAATCGAAACGGCTTCTTGAATCTTTTGGATGAGTTCGGCATTGGACATGCGCGCGACGCCCCCTTGAGCACGAATGTCGGATGGAATACGTTCTAATGCCATGACAGCAACAGCACCGGCATCTTCAGCGATTTTTGCCTGATCCACTGTGGTCACGTCCATGATGACACCGCCTTTTAACATCTCGGCCAGTCCCACCTTAACTTCAAAGGACCCTTTTTCAATCAGATGAGTTGGTTGCTTATGTCCTGGGGGTTTCTCCATAATTTATTCCTTCATTGGTTCGAATTCGATGGGTGTCACTAAAAAATTGGCAAACTGCCAGGGATCTGACGGCGCAGGTGCGCTTAAACCAAAATTGGCATAATCATTCGCATGATCCAACGGCGACCACTTCACCTGTTTAGAGATGAACTGGCCGAGATAGGGCATAGCAACGGCCATGATTTCTTCATGGTCGAGGGCTTCCGGCAGGCATAGGCCGCAGCGGGGGTGACGTAGTGCATAATTAGCTGCTGCAACGACTCCGGCTGCCACCTGGAGGGTAGTCGCGTTTTGCCCTGGTGCCAGTTCCCTTGACTCTGTGATGTCGAGAATACTTCCGATCCACCAAGCTCCAAAGTCATGTCCCATAATCAAGCACCCCAGTTCTTCTTTACCATTGATGATTTCATTGGAAAGGATTCGGTGCTTTGTTTGGGGGACATAGTGGCGCATTTCGAGCTCATGAATGGAATTCATTGCTGAATCGCACGGGCAATAGGCGTAATGGACAGTAGGGCGATATTTCACTTTTTTTCCTTCCCAAACCGTCAAGGCATCAGAAATACTAAAGGCTTCTCCATGACGGATGATCATTCCTGTAATCGGTCCGCTTGGCACCCAGGATTGCACCCAGGTATTCACTCCCTTCTCAGCGAGGCCGATCTGGTTGCGTGGACCCTCAGAATGGGTGAAGGCGCCCCTGGGCATCGCACGTTCATGCGTTCCCCATCCTAGTTCAGCAGGTGCTACTCCCTCTTCAACAAGCCCTTCAACACTCCATGTATTGACAAACTCATCAACGCGTTTAGGCTGGTTGGTAATCTGCGTGTCCCGTTCGGAAATATGGATCGTTTTGACGCCGCAAAGATAGGATAACTGCGCGAAATCTTTATTTTCCAAGGCTTTCATTAAAAGAGGGACTCGCGAGTCTTGTGGTTTTTTTGCAATGATTTCGTTAGCAATATCTTCAAGACCTATTTTGGTAAAGTGGGAGACAAGTCCGGGGTTGACGCCATGGTCGACAATAGCTGTGGGACCTTTTTTGTCTTTCCATCCCTCAATCATCTTACGCAACTGCATTTGTCTGTGGTATAAGGTGAGTTCTTGCGGTTTTTTGTTGCGGGCACCAGTATAGGGGTCCCACTCCTCAACGGAAGTATTGATAAAAAGGACGCCATTGGCGTGGCACCACTCGATGAGGGCTATTGTTTCGATATTCCAGGCCAGATCGATGAGTAAATCGCCGGCAGAGAGGTGCTTTTTCAGGATAGCAGCGTAGTTCTCGGGGGTAACGCGTTCTATAAAATAGGATGCACCCTGTGCAATTGAGGCAGCAATGCGCTCACGGTTATCAACAAAATCAATAATGGAAATTCGGTGCGTAGAAATCTTAATTACAGCCTGCATTATCGAAAGAGTGCACTGGGCCACACTGCCGCACCCTAGAAAAACAATCCTACCACCAAATTCCTTCATCAATAACATCCTTTGTTTGCACTCTAAAATAACATAAAAACTTAAAAAAATAAAATAAAATAACAGATCTGTTGAAATACGGAGGATATCAAGGGGTCTTTCGCCGTATCCACGGCTCAAAATCTCAGTCTCTAAAGGTCGCCAAAGGGATTGGCTGCCTGAGAAAAAAGATTGCCCTTCTTGCGCTTCTTTAATTCTGTTCTGATAGAAAAGAGTAAATCCTGATCAAAATCCTTGTGCGCAGCCCACTGCAAATATTCCACAGGTACTTCTTTCATCGGTCTTCCCTTATGTTTTCCAAGTGGCATCGTTTTCATCAGAACCGGTTTGGAAAGGACGTCGAACAGCTGATCGATACTTTTATATTTCTTTGCCAGATACCTGAACACTTCGATATTGACGATCACGTCGCTCATTGCCCGGTGTGCACCCTCTGCTTCGATATTGAAGTGGCGGCGCAGCTGTTCGAGAGAGTTTGTGGGGCTGTCACCATAAAGGCGCGCCATCCGCAATGTATCAACCAGGGCGTTATTGCGGAGTGTGCAAGGAATGCCGGCACGATCGGCCGCAGAGGCAAGAAGTTCCATATCAAATGCTACGCCGTGACCTACGATGATATGCTTTCCGATCATTTCCAGGATGCCGGGCAGGACGGCAGTAATGACCGGTTTCCCTGTGACCATTTCCTGCGTGATGTGGTGGATTGCCATTGAAACTTCTGGAATAGGGCATTCGGGATCGATGAGAAATTCGCAACTAGCAAACACTTCATCCAGGTTGAAACGTACTACTGCCACTTCGATGATTCTGTCTTGCTTGGGATCCAATCCTGTTGTTTCGCAGTCAATGCAGACAAACTGTTGTTTTTGTAGTTGGGTCATAATCTCGACTTTGCACATTTTTTAAGTTCAGATTCCAGAAAGAGGCAAACTCCAGCGTAATAAATTTCGACAATTTTTTGCCCTTCCAAGAAATTTATTTAGCTGGAGAAAGCCGATCTCGGAAGATAAATTCAAAAAATGTACAAAGTCGAGATAACGTTAATCTTCTGCAGACGACTCATCTGCAAGGGCGTCGACAAGAAGTGTTATTAATTCTTTTCTCCCAACATTTTCCGTTGTTGAGTAGTGAGTATAATGCAGGTTTTCACAATTAAAAGCTTGTAGAATTTTGCGTGTATTCGCTGCTTTCACATTATTTCTTACTTTATCGACTTTTGTCAAAATTAGAATTAAAGCTTTTCCCTTTTGGGCTACCCAGTCGACAAGTTGGCGATCCTCGTCAGTAGGTATCCTTCTGATGTCAAATAAAAATAGGATGAGTTTCAGCTGAGGGCGCTTCTCCAGATACTCCTGGATCATGGGTCCCCACTTTTTACGCACTTCTACAGGCACTTTGGCATAGCCATATCCAGGAAGGTCTACAAAAGTCAGGGCGTCTCCCAATGTAAAAAAGTTTATCAGTTGGGTCTTTCCCGGAACCGACGATGTTTTGACGAGATCACGGCTTTGGAATAAATCATTCAGTAAACTCGATTTCCCCACATTAGATCGCCCTGCAACGGCAATTTCCGGAAACTCGGTTCCGTCGTCACCCTTAATAAGAGGGTAATCCTTAGCCTTCACTGCGGAAGTGATAAATTTTGCATTTTTAAATACGTATTTCATATTGACCTAATTTGGATGCGGCGTTCATTTTTTGCCAAGTGAAAAATTTCAATGCGCATGGCTGCAGGAGGGATTAATTCAACGATTTTTTCCGACCATTCAATACAGCAAACACCGCCTGCATCGAACATCTCATCAAAACCCATGCTCAAAAACTCATCTGCATCGCGCATCCGGTATAAATCGAAATGATAAAGCGTCTTGGGACCCGTATAGATGTTGAGATAGGTAAAAGTTGGGCTGTTAACCTCATCTCCGGAGGTTCCCAATAGGCCCGCGGCAAGGCCTTTAATCAAAGTCGTTTTTCCGGCACCTAAATCGCCAAAGAAGCACACAACACTATCAGCAGGAAGTGTTCTTCCAAGCTCCATGCCTATGTTGTACGTCTCAGTGGCTGAATGCGACGAGTATATGTTATTCAAGCCACTGAGCAATAAACGGAGTAAAAGCTTCGTATTCGGCCAACGCTTCGACGAAAGCTCCGATCTTGTCCTCTACGAGTTGTTTTTGGATAAAAGCCAGGAACTGTTCCTCGATCTGGAATTTATTCTGACTTTGCACTTCGGCTAAAGATAAACGTTTCAGGTAATTGGCTTTGAAATCTCTAATCACAGCTTCTTTTGTGCTGAATAATTTTCCACTCAATACAGAGGAAAATACCACTTTCGTAATGGGTTCTTTGTGTTTAACTTTCGCGATATAGCTGCTGATCACGCCAGGATCTTCGGAGATAAAGAAACGTTTTGCAGGGAGTCCGCCAATGCGTTCCTTGTTTTCCGGGCACTTTGCCACCCAGTCATAGATCGCATCCTGCGGGTTAGGGTGGGTATTATCGCCAAATACTTTACCGGTGAAAGGGCAAATATAGATTTTTTTGGTTTGGTCATTAATCTGGTTGCTAAAACCGATTTTAATTTCGGCTTCATGCCACAATTTCCCTTCTTTTTCCAGATGCCGCGCTGCTTCTTCGGCACTTTGGAAAATCATCTTTTCTTTAGGGAAGAGGACAGGCTCTAGGCCGAACCGTAATTCGACAAACCGCAGGTATGTATTAACGAGTCCAGCCGAACTATCTTCGACGAGAAAATGTTTAAGCTCTTGTTGGATGTCTTCACTGATGACTACTTTGGTCATTCGAAACCTCTGCTAATAAATGAGTGGAAAAGATTCTGCGTCAGCATACCTTCTTATGCTATTATTGAGCAACTCCTTATTTCTGACTCATTTTTATTTTTGACCGAAACAACCTTCTGTGGTATGACAAATGTCTTTTTGCTCGAATTTTTACATTTAACTCATGATGGAGAACGAAAATGGTTACTGTGCAGGCATGCCCCCCAAGTCAAAATACCACCCCGATTGCAGGCAGCAGCAGCTTTGTATCGACGATTCCGGTCGTCGATCTCAGCAAATTTGAAAATACGGCAACACGAAAAAAGTTTCTACTGGATCTGGAAGATGCCCTCGACAAATGGTCCGGGTTCATCGGCGTCATTAATTCTGATGTCGATGATGAGCTGTTGGAAAAAGGGTATAAAACGATCCACGATTTTTTTGCTTCCCCATCGGAACAAAAAGATGCCATTAACGGCAAAATCCAGCATAATCAACGCGGGTATATTCCAGGTGAAATTGCGTTGGGAGAACGGGTGCCCGACAGCAAAGAGTTTTTGCACATCGGATCCAACAGCTGCCTCAGCAATTACACCAATATCTGGCCCAAGCATATGGATCTTGAGGGGCCTGCAATGGCGCTTCACTCGGAGCTTATGAAGGCAACACGCCCTCTGTTCAAGGCAATCTCCCTCCTTTTAGGGCAAAAGGAAGATTTCCTGTCTACTATCGTTGAACATGCTGATAACATCATGCGTTGTATTCGTTACACCCCAAATCCTAAAAATGGAATCTGGGCAGCCGCGCATACCGACCTCAACTACATCACCATTCTTCCGCGTGCTTCGGCAAAAGGATTGGAAGTTGAACGTGATGGACAGTGGATTCCTGTCGTCGTGCCAAAGAATGCTTTTATTGTGAATGTCGCTGACCTATTGGAAATCCATTCCAATGGCAAGTGGAAAAGCTGTAATCATCGTGTGGTGTCGACGGAACCTAATACTGAAAGGGAGTCGATTGTATTGTTTGTGACGACGACAGATGAAACGGTGATTAAACCTCTTGGCATTGGTGAGTCTCGATATCCTGAAGTGACACGCAGGGATTTCCTAATGCTTCGGATCTTTAGCCTGGGCTACTTGAAAGGCATGAAAAAAGAGATAGATGAGGTGATTAATGGAGTCTTTATCAAAAAAGTCAAAGAAATGATCGATACAGGGAAAGCTGCAGAATCCGTGCATCGATGGTACGCCGGGTTTAGAAATACCGTAGCACATATAACAGCTGAGGATAAAGAAGCCTCAAAGCACTCCAGCAAAATAGCTGCTGCTGCTTCAAGGGTGGCGTCCGTCCTGAAAAAGATCTTCAGTTTTAACAAAACTTAGAATGGTCGAAAGCGCGAAGCGTTTGGAGAGCGGCGACCTGTCGCCGCTCTCCAAATGCTCCGCTTGCCTTAAATTATTTCAGTTGAGAGGTGATGTCAAAAATGGGTTGCAAACCTGTTGTCGGCGCCTGGACGATTGTTTTGGCATTCAGATCAAACTTGGTCAGATCGACCATTTTGATGGTTTGATCGTCATAAGTTTTGAAGTAGTACTGCAGGGCTTGTGGATCGCGTACGCAGGTGATCTGTGTGGAATCCGAGTAGGTGACTCCATTGACCACTGTACGGGCTGCGCCAACAGGGATATCGAATTGGTTAAGGATATGGAACGCTTGAAGAACAGCTTCCTTAGCAGTTGGAGAAGGGATTGCCGTCACAGAAAAGATAGCAGCTCTAACAAAACGGGAGGGGGGTGTAAAATCTCCTGGAAGGCCTACCATGCCGGATCCTTGACCAAATGGAGCAAGAGTCATTCCGGCTATTGTCAGGGGTTTTGCATTAATCGGCGTCAGGTTGATGAAATTTCGCAGGTTCGTCATGTGCCAGTCAAATGCAGGTGAATTGGTAAATGTTCCGAGGGGGTTCTCATAAGTGAGGAGTTTGCCATCGATCGGTTCGATGACCAGTCCATTTCCTTGTTTATCGAAGACGATGTAATGGAATGGGGCCGGGGTGTCCCCCCATGCTTTAACTACAGTAGGGGAAATGACGATAGAGGCTAATCCTGCTTTGACTTCTTCTACAGTGGCGAATTGGGTAAGAATCCAGTTAGGGAACTCGACGGGGGATAGAGCTTTGGTTTCATTTGCAGGAGTGATCGTTGAGTAGCCAGCAAATCCCGGGAAGTAAAATGTTCCGACAGCCAGGCCTTTTTCATTCAGGCCGTCCATCAAAGCTGGCATATTAAATGGAAGGGTTCCGACGGCAGCGTATTTCGACTTGTAAGCGAGTCCTTTTCCATTTGGCGTTGTGCCGATGAAGTCGTAATTTCGTGGAATAACTGCCACTGTTGCCTCAACCTGAATGCCAAATTCCAGCGTGCGTCCATGGACAAAAGAACCATCCTTGGCAACGAGCTTAATTCCTGTGCAGGCATCCACATTTGCTGTGATTATCCCTAAAACAGCTGTGGCAGCAATCATTAGCGTCGACTTCAAAAAATCTTTCATGGCTTCTTTATCCTTTTTTCACAGGCTTTTAATCTTCGAGCTCATCATCGGGTTCCGGTTCAAAATCTTCAAGGGTTTTCGACTTTCTACCGGAAATAATGCGGATGAGCGAGAGAACTAAAGCAATAAGAAGATATCCCCAGGCACAAATGAAGAAGACAAGAGCAAAATAGTTCAGTATTCCATAGAAAATCACGACGGCTGAAATGACGGTAAGAAAAACCAGTTGAAACGAAGCGACCCGAATCTGCAACGTTTTGACGCTGGGAAACTTCCACCGGCTGATCATAAAGTACCCAATGACAACAAGTTGAACGATCATAATCCATGTCCGAACTTCATTGCTCATGGTAAATATGTTATGGAACTCATCCGAAGCCAGGAAAAGGTTGCCTGAAACGATAGCCGCCGCCGCTGCCGGAATTGGCAGGCCTGTAAAATTCTTTTTGTTAGCCTCCATGAGTTCGGCATCCCCCTTTACCTGCGCAGTATTGAGGTTGAAACGAACCAGCCGCAACACTCCGCACACAGAAAATATTGTCGCTGCAGTTGTTAGGAAAAACGATAGCTCCGTCCCTGGAGTCACTGAAAGGGTTTTTAACACCATAACAGAAGGCGCTACGCCAAAGGAAATCGCATCAGTTAATGAATCAAACAAACAGCCAAACTCACTTTCCGCATGAATGACCCGTGCGACGGCCCCATCCAGCAAATCAGCCAGCGCAGCCAACAACAAGATCCCTGTCGCTGCTGTCAGCACAGAATAGCTTGCCGCGCCCACTTCTGTCATCGTCATTTTGAAAATCACAAATAAACCGCATGATAAACCAAATGCTGTAATGACATTCGGCAGTAGATTTACACGTTTTATCTTCATTGACAGCCTTCTCGTTATTGAGGTTGAACCCGGCGCACCTATTCATGAATGTGCCCGCGGTATTGATCATTTCCCTTTCTATCAGGATAGTAACTCAAGGGAGGATTCAACGCAACACCCCCTAAAGCTCCTTGTAATTCGACGGATTTTTGGTCAAAAAATATAATAACAGGATGGGCAGGATGGGGTAGGATAAACAGGATACCTTTGGTCGACCAGTTGAACTTTTCCTTAGAAAATAAAATATTCGGAGAAGTCGTCTCGTCTTCGGCAAGCCGAAGATGAGACGACTTCTCCGAATATTTCACTTTTCGAGGTAAAGACAACTGGTCGACCGAAGGTATCCTGTTTATCCTACCCCATCCTGCCCATCCTGTTATTTGATTTTTTTGAACGAAAATCCCGGGGATCCATTGGGGGGAGTTGTGTTGAATCCTTCCTTGGGTTACCATCAATACCATCAGGCACGTTCACGAAATCGACAGGACAATAGATGACCACGAATACACAGGCAAGTCCTCCCTCGACAATCGATAGGGAGCGCAGCATGATTATCGACCGCGTACGGCGATTGGGGCTTTCCTCTTCAGATGCGCTGTTGGATCCTGATTGTTCTATTTTCACCATTCCCCATGTCGATGGGCTGATCGGCTATCGTTTTGAGTCTTCTTGCGCAGTTGTTTATGGCGACCCCTTATGCGCTCCGGAAGATCTGGAGCAATTGGTCTGCGCCTTTCATCAGGTTTGCAGCGACAAAGGGATGCATATTATCTACATGACTGCTTCGGAGAAATTCGCAAATTGGGCCATGGGTCGTTTCTGCAACACAAAGATAGAGTTTGGAGAAGAGTTGGTGCTTGACCCTCATGACGACCCAAAAGCCAATAAAGGGGTTAAGGGGAGTTTAGTTCGGCGAAAGGTGAAGCATGCTCTCAAGGAGGGAGCAACGGTTGTTGAATATATCCCTGACAACGCAAAAATTGAAGAAGCCATGGTGAATGTAGGGATGGCATGGTTGAAAGGGCGGCAAGGCCCCCAGGTGCATATCTCCAATATCCATATTTTTAATAACCGGCCAGGAAAGCGGTGGTTTTATGTCTCTTGCAAGGGTGCAATTGTTGCGGTCGTGGTCTTGCACCAACTGCAATCGCGGAAAGGGTGGCTTTTAAACCATTTGATGTTCACTTCAGAGGCCCCGCATGGGACGCCTGAATTACTCCTCACATCCGCCCTGGAAACACTTGCCAGTGAAGGTTGCCATTTTGTCACCTTCGGCGCTTCCCCCGCAAATAGCTTGGGGGATATTAGTGGCTTGAGTTGGATAGCAGAGCGTTTTGCCCGCAGAATGTATTGGTGTATCAATAAGATTTTCCATCTCTCAGGCAGAAAGAAATTTTGGGACAAATTTCAACCAAAAAGTGAGCGTTCGTATCTCCTCTTCAGCCATTCTAAAATTGGCTGGAAAGAGCTCAAAGCTCTAAGAAGGGCTCTAAATGTCACTATTTTTAATTAAATAAAGTTGCATAGTGCCATTGGGTGTTCTCAGCGGCGTCGGCGCCTTACTATATCCCGCATCTGTCAATTTTTCGCTAATATTTTCATTTTCTATGCGATCGGGCCTCACTTTTTCGATTATAGCCTCGCACTCTTTGTCGAAAGCATCCCTCTCTTCGGGTGTAAGCTCTAAACCTCTGGCTGTAGCTTCCCTTTTTCTGACTGTAGCTTCCATTTCTCTTGCTCCATCTTCCATTTTTATTGCTCTAGCTTTCATTTTTCTTGCTCTAGCTTCCATTTCTTTAGGCGTCATCTGGTTTTCCTGGCTAATCTTCCGGTCTTCCTGGCTAATTCTAGTGACTAATGCCTCATTTTCACTGGAGACAGTAACGTGATAAATGCCCTTGCGCATATGTTTTAATGCGTTGCCACCGTTTGCCAGGGATCTATATAATAGATATTTAACTTCTTCACCGTCGTTCACATTGGCTGCACTTGTGTGTTTACTCAGAAAGTCTACAACATCCTGGGCTGTCTGGGCGCCAATAAATGCGAGTTTAGGGGCTAAGTCTTCCGTTGCCCACTTCCGAAGCTTTTCAAGCTCTACCGGAATTTTTTCCTTCTTCTCCTCAAGTGAGGAAATGAGTAAGGAGACTCCCAAACTATTCCATTGAGTCATACTTTTCATTTTATCTTGTGTGACTAGGTTAGGATTATCGATATCCTTATTGCACACATAAAAACGCTGGTCCACTTTCGTATAAGCTGTGATCTTTGCCGCTGCTGTTGTGTCATCCACTTTGAGTTCGTGCGAAGAAGTCACTGTCTCGTCAACTAGTAATGAGGAACCAGTATCTTCAACGACAAGTTCCCGCAATCCACCACCCTGTTGAGGCAATTGTAAGTAAACGGCAGGAAGTTCACTGATACTCCCCGGCAGTTCTGGGACACGATCGTTAGCACCATTGGTCTCAGGCATGAAAATTGCTGAAAGTTGGATGGCACGTTCCTTAGTTTTTTGACGGATTTCCTCTCTCTGGGATTCCAAATCAGGAAAGATTTTTTTCCATTGCTCTGAAAATTCATCGACAATTGCATGTTTGTCATGGTGGAAGCCTTCTATAGGTTTTCCTGCAGCAAATTTAAGAGGATTTCCATGTAAAGGTTTTAATGTCCAATGACTTTTGGGCAGTTGCTCTCTAAGTGAGGGGGCCGCAGCTCCGTCTATAAATGGGTTTTCTGCCGATGTGCGTGCTTTTTCCATACGATCTCTAAGCTCATTTGTCCTGGCTGCATCCGTTTCCCGGGAATTGACCATTTTTGCAAGATGATTCAGGGGAATTACGGGATTATTTCCTGAACAGCTTCTGGAGAATAAATTTCGTATCCATGTGACAACACGCGTGCCAAAAGACATGTCGGCAGGAGCAACGGCCAGAGGAGAAGCTGCTTTTAATATTTTATCCATGGCCATGGTACACGAGTTCCTACCAAATAATTTTCTGATGCCCACAAACCACGGCTTCCTTGAGTAGGTTTGTATCACGACTTTTGCTCCGTCAGGTGTGTGTTCAAGGCTCTTGACAGTCATGTATTTCCCCATGATCGGCATGACTTTATTCGAATGATAACAATCCATCAGTGTCTGAACGTATTCTGTGTCTTTGTCGGGTATCTTGAAGGTCATTTCAGATACCTCGTCTATTACTTCCAGTTTCTGTGCAATCAAATTCTTGCAGGCATAGTATGTGATGACACTTTTTGGATCGTTTTGAGGGGGCACGTCCGAACATTTCGATAAATAGTCCGTAACATCAGTGTAAGAGGTGTTCAAAAATTGCAGATAGGGTTTAATGGGGGGTTGAAATTCGTCTTCACCTTTACTTTTAATGACGACTTTCGTTCCTGTAGATGTGGGTTCACAGCTTGTTATGGTTAGATATTTCCCAAATAGATGGATTTTACTTTTCCCTGAAAGGCTTTGCTGGATTGCCTCAACTGCTTTCTTTTCTTTCTCTGGAATCTCGATAGTCATGGTGCCGGCTTTGGCATCAATTTTCAACACGTTGTCACCGAAATTTCGAAGGACATAATATTCTACAGAATCTTTAACATCTTCTGTAGAGGGAGGACCATTAGATTTTTTCGATAAATAGTCAGCAACATCATCTCTAGTTTTTTTCAGAAACTCGAGATTCTGTTGAAGAGTTTCACGTGTCTTATTATGTGCCTCTACGACCATTGCTCGGCTTGGTAAATTATTGTTTGTATTTAGATCGTTCAGGTAACAGGCAACACCCAAAGGGTTGTATTGATAGTTCTTTTTATCATACTGTTTCTGCACGTCTCCCGTTGCTTTGTTGACAATTAAAACCGCTGAAAATGGCATGTCAAAAAGCGGGATACTTGCGCCAGTGTAGCCACCCATTATCTGTGTGGTAAATCTTATATAGCAGTCTATTCTGGCTGTGGCCTCGTTGATATCTGTCACAACGAATGTGAACTTCCCTTTAGTCTTTGGCACTACATCAAATTTTTGCTGGATTTCGCGGGTTTCATAGAAATAAGCACCTTGCTGAAGATATGCCGCAATTTTTACAGCAACTACCGGATTTGGAAAAATAGTCTGCAAAGCCTGCTTAAATTTAATCTTTTTCTGAGGATCCCAATTAGTTTCTCCACTACTTTTGAACTCGGACAAGACTTCATTTTCGGCATTATGAGGGTTTGTTCTTATAATTTTATGACTGCTGCGATGTACATCATTTAAAAGTTGTGAAGAAAACACTTGGTTACGCAAGTCGGGATCTTTGCATATTTTAGTAAGTTCATCGAACAAGGCTTCTGCCTTCATTGCCATATATTTGCTTTGGATATCATTGCTTCTGGTTTGTTCTTCCTGTGCTGAAATATTATTACCGCTTACTTCGTCCTGTTTTTTTAATAGATCACGTTGCATGATTGCTGCTTCTTTGGCCAATTCCTGTCTTGCACCTTCTCTGGAATCCTTGATTTCATCATCAGTTGCTTTAGAAAAGCCATTCAAATCAGGTAATTCTTCGCTGGAAAAAAGATCGTAGTCAGCGAGAACTGTCTGTTCCACTGGCCCGGACGTTCCAGCGGCTGCGTTTCCGGAGGGCTGCAAAGATGTTTCCTCATCTCTGAGTGGTGACTCCTCCGGTTCATTTTCCATCCTTTTATTCTCTTCACCATTGGCGTTCTTCCTAAATAATCTTCCGAATAACCTCGTGATGAGACCGCTAAGATTCAACCCTTTTAGATTGGATGCACCACCCCCTTTGCCTCTTTGCGTAGAAGATACTTGATTCCTTACCAGTTTTTTAGGAGCAGACGGTAGTGAATTATCGAATATTTCTTCAGGGTCAAACTCTTTAAGTTCTTGATCTTCATCTTCCTCCGTCACTATTGGAGGACTAGTTTGGTCAGCGGGCCCAGCAGGCCCAACAGGAGTAATATACATAAAACCTCATAAAATTAAATATTAACTATAATCTATTTATAACATAATTATTTTATATATTGCTAGTGAAATTAGTAGCTAAATTTAATATCAACTGTATGAACACGCAATGGTGTCAACCTAAGGACACACTACCATTACACGGGAGTTCGGCTAAAATTTGGAGTGCGGGGACTTGTCACCGCACTCCAAATGCTTCGCACAATAAAGTGTTCTTGGTGCCTTTAAACTCCGTA
>JBAWVE010000012.1:0-21285 GCA_037147435.1 Parachlamydiaceae bacterium | reverse complement strand
GGGAACTTTGATTGGAATTGGCGGACTTGTATCAGGAGCAACGCAGATTCCCAGTGCAGGATTATGGGGGTCAGGCGTTCTATTGGGCATCGGGCCATTGATAGGATTTGTCAGTACCCGATGGCTAAATTTTTGGAGTTTGCTAGGGGCAGCATCAGGAATAGGTGTGTCCATGGCGATGCAGCTTTTCATTAGGAAAGCAGCAACCAGGTGTATGGCGCTTGGCGCAGACGTTTTAAACAAAGGGGGGTATATAAGTGATGAAAAAACTACTAAATATAAGGCGAGCTTTGATAAAATTCATAAATGGGATGAAAACCTTCTAAAAAGCTTCGTGGATGATATTTTTTGCGAAGAGTAGAACGACTTAGGTCCGCTTCAGGAAGTGACCGGCAGAGGGTGGTTCAGCTGTGGCGAGGGCGCCGCTTCCATCACGGTTATATCGCACTCTTCACCGTCATCATTCAACCCCTTTCCGCCATCTGTCGGAGCTATTTTCATTATGGTGCGCAGGTGATCGAAGTCCCCTACTTTCCTTTCCATAGCAGTCATCTGCCTTTTGAGGTTGGGATCTTCTAAAATGGCTGCCAACAGAAATTTCAATTCGGATAGCTCCTTAAATTCTAAAGAATACTCCTGAAGGCTATTATATGTTTTTTTCATTCTTTGCAAATAGGCAAGATCAGACCAAATGAAAATGACAGATTAGAAGCAAAACACCCGGAAAAACCTCCTTAAAGGCGGCATGGTTCAAATAAAGGTAACACAGCAAGGTTGAAAAAAGCTACGGGCTTACACGTCCCTTTTTTTTGCTCTTTTTTCTCTCATTTTGTAGCCCACACCCAAGTGGAGCGAGCCTGCGAGCGGAACGCGGGTGTGGGAATATCGCAGGAACGAGACCTAACCAGGGACTGGTTCCTCTTTTTTGCTTTGTAGAAAAACAAAAAAGAAGAACCAGTCCCTGGTTTAGTTTTGTTTCTTTCCGTTTCCCATACCTGCGTTCCGCTCGCAGGCTCGCTCCACTTGGTATGGGCTACAAAATGAGAGAAAAAAGAGCAAAAAAGAGAGACATTAAAGGCTCAGAAATAATCTCTGTTGTGTTACCCAAAATAGCTTTATTTTGAACCATGCTGGTATTCCCGACAAATTTGGATATATTTGGGTATTTCTTGGACATTATTTCACTAGATTCATTGGTCATCACACCGGAGATGTTAAATTTAATTTCCGAAATTGATGAATTCAAAGGTGCCTGGCAGCAGGCACGAAGGCTCACCCCGGATAGACTGTCAGCTCTCAAAAAAATTGCCACAATAGAAAGTATTGGTTCATCCACGCGAATTGAGGGAGTCAAACTCTCAGACAAAGAGATTGAGACACTTCTTTCACAAATGGACACAAAAGCTCTCGATACCAGAGATGCGCAGGAAGTTGCTGGCTACGCTTTTGTTTGTGAAGAAATCTGCAAAAACTACGACGATATTCCGTTCACGGAAAATGCGATAAAGCAACTGCACTCTTGGCTTCTACAGTATGCCGACAAAGATGATCGTCATCGTGGAGAGTACAAAAAAATTCTGGTCCGCATTGAAGCATTCGATGCAGCAGGAAAAAATATTGGCGTTATTTTTGAGACGACATCTCCGATGGAAACACCTGTAAAAATGCAAAACCTCATGGCATGGACCCACAACGCTTTTGAGAAAAAAAACCTTCACCCTCTGATGATCATCGGGCTTTTCATCGTATTATTTCTCGCTATCCACCCTTTCCTGGATGGAAATGGCCGGCTTTCACGTTTGTTGACGACTTTGCTGATGCTGAAAAACGGTTATTCCTATTCCTCCTACAGCTCATTGGAAAGTGTGATTGAATCTAACAAAGAAAGCTATTACCAAGCTCTCCAAAAAACGCAGAAAGGGTGGCAAAATCACCTTCCAGACTGGAATCCTTGGCTGCTTTTTTTCTTCCATTGTTTACAACGTCAAAAAAAACATCTAGAAGTAAAATTAGAGCGCGAACAGATCCTATTACATGCGCTTCCAATCCTTAGTCAAAAAATCATGGAAGTTTTAACCTCTCATGGACGTTTGGGAATCAGCGAAATTGAAACCTTGACCAAAGCAAACCGCAATACGCTAAAAAAAACGCTAGCTAATCTCATAGAAAAAAAATACCTCATCAGGAACGGCAAAGGAAAAGCTTCCTGGTACACTCCTAACATATAAAGAAAATCCCTATGACTGAAACTCCTATCATTTTACCTTCGATCGCAGACGGTGAGGACAAAAGTTCTCAATTGAAAAATCGAATCCGAAAAAACTACCGTCATATACGCAAGTGGGCCAAAAGAACACAAACAAACTGCTTCCGTCTCTATGAACGCGATATCAAGGAATACCCTTTTGCCATCGATTTCTATGCAGGCCGTTTCTGCGTGCACTACTTTACCCCTGACAGAGACGAGACCGAACCCCCTCACTATCTGAAAGAAGACGTGGAAGAGGCGATTTGTTCCATTTTTGACACCACATCGGATTCCATTTTCTGGAGCACACGTATTAAAAGGGAAAAAACCCAACAATACGAAAAAGTCGGAGAGCAAAAAGAGTTTTTTACTGTGATCGAATACGGGGTGAAATTCCTGGTCAATCTTCTCGACTATCTGGACACGGGTTTATTTCTCGATCATCGGGAAACGCGTCAGCTGGTTGCTTCCATGTCCAAGGGAAAGCGCGTGTTAAATCTTTTTGCCTACACGTGCTCATTCAGCGTCCATGCCGCCCTTGCCGGCGCTGTGCTCACAAAAAGCGTTGATATGTCCAACACCTACACAGAATGGGGAAGAAATAATTTCCTTCTCAATACTCAGTCTCTAAAAGATAATATCATTGTGCGTGCCGATTGTGCCAAATTTCTCGAAGAAGAGGTCCGGAAAGGTGTCGAATATGATCTCATCATCGTCGATCCACCAACGATCTCCCGCTCCAAAAAAATGGATCAAATGTTTGATATCCAACTGGACCATGCTGCACTACTATCGCAAGCCCTAAAACTGCTTGCCAAAGAGGGCTCCCTCTTCTTCAGCACCAACTCGCGTAAATTCACCCTTGATGAGGCCTCCCTCGAATCGTGCATCATCCGGGATATCTCCGAAAAAACCATCCCTATCGACTTCCACAACAAAAAAATTCACCGTTGCTGGATCATTAAACATAAATAACTATTAATTTATTTTATAAAAAACTTAATAAACCCCTTATTAACAGTTTGATATAAACATTTATTAATATTTTGTTATTTTTTGTTATTTTTTGACAGAAATTATTTAACATGTAATAATTAAGATTAATAACAATAAAACTTAAAAACAGGAATCAACTTTTAATTATTAAATTAAATACAAATAACAAGGAGTTTTTATGATATCTCCACTAGATCGTTCAGCAGCCAGTCCTGATCTAAGTAAATTTACTGGTACATTTTCCAGCTCAGGTTGTATGGTTAAGCAGGATGGCGTCATTGTTCAGTTTTCCTACTTCACCAAGAGCCAGGCAGATCTATTAAAAACAGAGTTGGGTAAACACATAACTGAGACAGCCATAACTCGCCAAACAGAGGGACGTGGGTTCCCGATGCATGCGGTTGTTGTAGACGTCAGTAAATTAACATATGATCAAAGAGAGAAGTATCATATCATCTTAGGCCCCCTGGGGTTTGCTGCTGGGGCCAATGCTTCAGCGAACCTAAAGGACATCATCAATAGTATTGTGCAAGAAATCCCCCCCATAGAGGGAGAGAATCCGAAAGATACGGAAATTCGAGGGTATCTTAATAGTTTAGTTGTTCAACTGAGTGAAGCGAATGGTTGTGCTGAGATTCACAATGCCGCCATTACAATACCAAAAGGGATCAGTCTAGAAGATCAAAAGGCTTTATTTGAAATTATTAAAAAGTTGTTTAATAAAGAAGCACCTGATGCTAGAATCGAGCATGAAATTAATGATACCGGTGGATATAATCAAGCCGGGTATAAACCTGATGACTACATCAGGGTATCGTATAGAAATCCGAAATGTGAAGAAAATCGTCAAGCAGCTGCTGAGAAAGCGTGTAATGACATCGTAACCAATGCAAAGGCTCAAATTACTCAGCATAGGATAAAGAGCCCCCTAAACAACCCATACGAGTTTCCGGATTTAGTTAAAAGGGTTATAAAAGAACTAAAAGAAAAGCACGGTGTAGAAGGAAAACATGTTGTAATCCCAGAAGTTATTTGGGATCCGGGTAGTGGTAGTAGTGACATTGAGTTTAATAATCCATTTTTTATTAATCCTAAGCAAAAGCAAACAACTCCACCTTCTTATCCCCCATCACGATTTTGATAAAAGAAGGACGCAAGATTTTGAGTTTTAATTGATTCTTATCCTTTGTACGCCTGGTTGGGGCATTGTCCCCTCTCCAAATTAAAGGACGTACCAAGGTACGGTGGGGATTTGTCGGACATTATATCGTGGTCAGTGCTCATAAAATGGAGGTAAAGACGTAAACAAGCCCGTGCCCGAAAAATGAATCGACCTCTGGATATATTTCAAGCAGGGTAATCATCGCCCCAAAGCACCCTTATTTCCATTCCTCAAACATCATCCCCATAAAAATCCTGCCCTATATCCTACCTATCCTGTAAAACTTCATCACACAACACGCCATCACACAACACGCCATCACACAAATGCAGCCATTTCAGTTCTAATTTTGTTTAAAATGACTTCCCACCTCTAAATATTATGTTTATATTAAACACTTAATTTTATAAACAAATATGTATCACAAAACAACAGAATGTAATAAAATAAAAATAACACAAAATGAGCATTACATCAGGCGTTTTATGAATGAATTAACAAACCCTTCTATATCTGATGATCATTCAAACCATATTATCGTAAAAATAATGGACCCCCAAAGGAGCCTTGCCGAGAAATTTACTGATGCAAAGGCGGCGAGTACGGCTTTGATTTCTTTTCGTGAGTGGAAAGACCATCAACCCTTTGCGCATAAAAGTCATAGCTATAAACTTATCGAGACTGAGTTGGGACATTTGATTTTAAACTACGAAGCTCTGGAAGAGCACGATACCGCCGGATTGGAGTCCTTGGGCCCCGCTCATGCTACTTCAGTCATTAACAGAATAACGGGGGGTTTGCAAAGATGGCTAAGCAATACACCGTTGTTTGGAGACGATTCAAATGATAGATCTAGACAAAACCATACACCTGGATTAAGAACGATTTCCTGGATGGTAAATGGACTCACAAGCTGGTACAATAAATCAGTACACCAATCATTTAACTTCCAAGATTTAATCTTGATGAAAGCCTCCGCGGATCGAATACGCTATTATATTTTGTCCCACAAGGAAGCTTCTGTCGAGAAAATGAATGAATGGCTTTCAGATAACGCACAGGTAACTCTAGATCTTTTTAATGTCGGCCTTATCCCTGTCGAATTATTAGGTGGAATCATTGATAATTTGTTGCTATGCGCAAAAACATCGCCTCACCCACTCGTTGATGAACTCATCAAAAAGCTCTTCCCATGCATTCTCAAGGTGGCAAAAAATCATCCCGAGAAAACTATAGAATTTCTTGATTGCATAGGAATATATAAATTTCAAACAATGCAACAGATGATTATAGATTCCATCCAAAGTCCAATTCAACCGGAGCAATTGATGCTTTTGAAAGTTTTGTTTGAGTTGAATAGTGGAAAGATTAGCCCTTGTTTGTATCGGCTTGCAGAAACTGAACCCGAAAAGATATGGGTAATTTTTGAAAGTATTTCTGAAGTTAATCCCAGAACCAATGATATACCCTGGTATTTTTCATTTTCCCAAAAAGCTCTTTTCATTATGCTTGTTCCTGCATTAATGAACTCGGTTGAACAGTGCCGACAAAAGTTATTGGATTTTTTTGGAGTTTTGATTGAGAATGAACTAAAATCTTCTGAAAACTATTCAAGAGGTTCTAATCTCCTTTCATGTGATTTTCTGGATGCCATTGCCCCTTTAATAGGAGCTCTCGAAAAAGCTAAAGGTGAAGGGTCAAGTGAATTGTCAAAAAAAATTCTCGATTCCTTAAAACAAGCTACAGAAAGTGATAAACCTACCATATTTGACCCAGCTAAGAATGAACGGGAAGAAAATAAGATGAAAATAAGAGTCCAAGTCTTATCTCTTCGCCTTCTCCCTTGGATCAAACAAATAGCCGAAACTAAGCCGGACATTGCTAAGGAGATGCTTTGCCAAAGGGATTTCTACGGAAATACCCCTTTGCACGGGATTGCTTTGTGCATTCACTCAAGGGATTTGATTGAACGCCTGGGCATAGATTTATCGACCTTAGGAAATAAACGTCAAGAATATCCTGTGGGATTGGAAAAACAAGCACAATGGACAAATCTTAATGGCAGTCCCTTGGATGTAAAAGATTTCGTTGATTATTTGACAGACACTCACCTGGCGAAAATTGCCTATAAAACCGGTTTTCGGATCTACACCCCATTTTCTTCAGGAATGGATGTTTTAGCGAACGTCCACCCCTTGGAATATCTCAAAGTGTTTGTATTTCACTTAGTACAAAAATATTTTTACGGAGAGAATTGCCAGAATTTTCTATCCCGATCATTTGCAACGCTTGCATTTAAGTACCCCAACGAGTGTCTTACCTATTGTAACAAAGACAATTTGTGTACAAGTGATCAGTTTCATTTTTTTTTTAAATGGGCGATTTTACCAACTTATCCCGAAACTATCATAAAACTTCTTGCTAGTGAGGGAATGCCAATCGCTCTTTATAGAGAGTTAGCTGTAGACCTGGTGACCGGTCGCAATATCGCCCGTCTTGCAGAGGCAGATCCAAACCTCCTCCTTACGTTGATGTCTATCGAAATCAATAAAGAAACGCTTAATTCTGAAATAGGACAGAACCCAAAAATTAAATTTCTATTTGAGGGCAAGCCTCTCGCTTTTGGCCTTACGCGTGACCGTGAGTTTATGCAACAACTGTCCGAATTAGCAGAAAATGAAAATTACCATCTCCTAATTCAAAAAATCCTGACCATACAAGATGGCGAGGGAAATACCCCATTACATAATCATCCATTCCTTATAGAATGCCTAAAATTGACTAAAAAAGTGAATATCAACCTTGCAGATTTAAAGAACTCCAATGACTTTAGTCCTCTAGATCAGATCGATTTAACCTGGGCTTCCAAGCAATCCATCTTGAGTGAAGCGTTGCCTAATCTGACCGAAGAGGAATACTCTACCCATGTGACAGCATTAATCAAATGTGTCAACAACGAGTGGGCTCAATTTCGTTTTGGTTCCGGTCCTGGTCAGATCCCCGAAGGGTATCGAGCCATTGCTCCCAAGGGAGGAGGACCTGGAATAGTGAGATCTGCTGCCACAATCAAATCAGCCTTAAATAACATGTTAGATAAAATTCAAAATAGAATCGCGGGGGCCGGAACACCTGGAGCGCATGAACCTGAAAAGCTATTCCAATTATACACTGAATTGCTAACGAAGTTTGAAAAGGTAATGGATTGTCTGATGAAACTTCCGATGATAGAAAAAGCCGGCACACTCATCCATATCGCCTCCGTTGAGGTAAACACAGATTGCGTCATCGGATATAAAGAGCAATTGGAAGAAACACTAAGAGGCTTTAAAAATAAGTCATTAAATCAAAGCGATACTTTAGCACAGGATACAGACCAGCAAGTACTTAAAGACAATATCATGCATAAAATTGCTAGTGCATTCGAACAACTGGCAATCTTTGGCACAGGTGTAATCTATGGAGCGGAATGGCAAGGTAATGTGCATTATATCGGAAATGTCAGACATGCATTAGGACTGGCTCTCAGCGATGATGGGACCTTGGCGACTCCCGAGGCGATACGCCAACGTATCCTTGTTTATTTAAAATTTCCTCAGTTTCTTAAATCCTGCAAAGAAGCAATCTCGCAAGAATTGGCGGAGCAGTATTTATTCTCCGTGACCGACCCTTTGAATAACCCAGCATATCCCGTTGATCCTCTGTCCCCTGATGGCAGCACAACCACCTATTTAGAACAGATAGACATAGCGAAGGAAAAACAGAAAGAACAGTATAACAAAGCGTTTCACGAAGTTCAAGGTGTCCTGTCTATTACCCAGGCGGATCAAGCAGACCCAATAGCACTAAGAGTGATGAGCGTTTTTGACACTTTGCGAGGGGCACCCCTTGAATGTTTGCTGGATAGAGATCAACATCAGGACATTGAGTCACAAGCATTGTCCCTTGGTCAGGACATGGTTGCAACCTACTGCCAAAAAAATCTGCAAGGGAAAAATTATCCGGAAAATCTATTTATTCAATTGTTTGTAGAATTGAAGGAAGGTTTCGAGATACGCTTACAGAATCTGACGCGGAGCATTTTCCCCAAAGACACGACGTCTGACCCGCGACTGTTAGCCAAACAACAAAGGGAATTTAAGGGCGGGATGAATGATATTCAAGCCATTATTTCTGCTGCACATGCTTTTGTCACAAACATGAACGATAAACCACTTAGTATCAGTGAATTAGGTCAACTGTGGGGTTTACTTCGAATCTATTCCGACTACAGAAAAGAATTTGAAAAGATCGCCGAAGAGGCACCCGGCGGCAAATATTATGGGTATGATTTCCCCCGTTACGGATTTCATTATGACCAAGCCATCAAACAAGCTCGTATGCAGCACTGTAACGAGGAGTGGTTAGGCGATTATGATAAAGAAATCGTTCAGATATTAAAAGTGCAGAAGGTGTTATTGGATATATCCTCCACAGCTTAGATAGTTATTTTAGGGATCTCTAAACTCGATGATAGACAGTGGATCACTTTGTGGTCGTGCAAATTGTGGGTCAATTTAATACCGTAGGATTCCCAAGGGATATGGATCATCCATTGATCTTGTTCCTGCGGGCGAAGGTTACCGCCATCTTCATCAAGAATACACAGCGACACGACCTTAGCAACTGGGTCAAAGAAGCAGGCCAGGTGGATGGGATTAACATCTTCATCTGCCCAATGAATCCTGGCAATACGAACGGCTGATTCGCTCAATATTTTTTTTACCTGAACAGGAAGTACTTTTTCGATTAAAATTGAGGAGACGCTTTGGGCTACCAGGGATTTGAATGCTGGCTCCCGATGTGGAAACGTTTCAAAAACGATATCGATCAATTGTTTTCCATATTCATGCACACTATTTTTACCGGGACTTAACCTTTTGAGGGCCTCATCGAAAGCATGATGCAGACCTCTGGGTACAATTTCTGTTTTTATGGCGTTGATTAGCCGTGTTTTTTGACTTTCTTTCAACTTAAAATCAGACACTTCCAAACCAGGTTGAACCAAATGACAATCCATCCATTTTCCGGCCGGTAAATCACTTTTTATGGCATCAACGACGGAGGGATCTGCCGGCGTTAACGCGAAAGTCCCCTGAAAGCTGTCCGTCTGAGAATAACCGACTACTGTTTGATTTCGCCCAAGAGAGATAAAAGCTTCTAAAAGTTGCTCAGTATTCCTCGGTCTTATAGATGTGCATGGCAGGGGAAATCCAGTCATTCGGCCATTCGACATAGAACTATCTTTTACTGAAATATCCTGAAATGGAATAGGCTCTAATTCATTCCAATGCTGTACAATCCTTGATAGATCTCCACCTTCCTCATCTTCTTTAAGAGCATTAAGAAATGAGGCAGCCCCCCCAGAGGTCTTTGACAGAAAGTCTGCAACTTTTCCGGGCAAATAGAGCGATTTCACAACTTTATTTGTGATTTTAGAATGGATATCCAACGGCTCATCATGAAATTTTTCAAAGATAGCCTGTATTTTCTGATTCCCATCACACGATTGTATATAGCCATTCGACTCCATTGAACCATCAACTGGAAATTTCGGGAAAAAATTGACTTGGGGAAGGGAAGGCTGTCCTCTAATAGCATTCATTGTTACCTCTAATCTAAAAGTTAGAATCCAACGACTATGTCAAGAAGCAGTGTGAGATGTGTCCTGGCTGAAATGATCGATTTAAGTGAAATGTGGGCCATAAACTGATATATAAACCCAAGCTATTTTATGGTCAACCATATCATAATATTTTTTTTTAAAAACACGATAACCTTCAGCCGACAGGTTACATTTCCTAAGACTAAATACAGAGGGTGCGATTCAGGGGTGTTTGTATAACTCACAAATACCCCAATTTCCACCCCTCAGAACTCATCCCCATAAAAATCCTGTTGCGATATCCTGCTTATCCTACCCATCCTGCCTGTCCTGTTATGTTATTTTTTTGACCGAAGACTCTCCTCGTGCAGTTGATCATCGCCAAAATCTCTATCGCGAAAAATACAACTTCGATATACGGTTAAGACAGCACCTCTATTAAAGGAAATATTATGGCCGTCGATCTCGACTACCAGGCAGAAATGCTCATCGCTAAAACGAAACACTACCTCATCACAACGATGGGGCGTGTGTCCGATGAAGCTAATCCTGACGAATTTTATCGCGCTCTCTGCTATGCATTGCGCGAAGAAATCATGATCAACTGGCTGGCAACGACGCGCACTCAAACGCAAAAAAATGTGCGCATGCTGTATTACCTTTCAATGGAATTTCTGCCGGGAAGGATCCTCAGCAACAACATCACCAATCTTAATACCAGCGATGTCGTCCGTCTTGTCCTGCACAAGATGAATCGCAACTACTCGGAAATTGTCTCACGGGAATCCGATCCAGGCCTTGGAAATGGCGGCCTCGGGCGCTTGGCTTCATGCTTTTTAGACTCTTTGGCCACGCAGCATTTTCCAGCCCAAGCATATGGTCTGCGCTACCAGTATGGCATCTTCGAACAACAATTGTGGGACGGACTCCAAATCGAGGCGCCGGATTGTTGGCTGCTCAGCGAAAATCCTTGGGAATTCCGCCGCGATCTCCGCAAAGTGGTAGTTAAATATAGTGGACAGGCAACAACCTCCAGAAATATCCATGGCGATGAAATTTTGATGCTGCGTAATTTCGAGGAAGTTTGGGCACTCCCATACGATATTCCCATCATCGGTTACAGCAACACCGATCAATTTTCCGTAGTAACGCTGCGTCTTTGGTCGACAAAGGAATCCCCACGCAACTTCCAGCTGCAGCGCTACAACGCTGGAAGGCTCGATGAGGCTGCTGAAAATACAGCCTTAACAGATGTTCTTTATCCGAATGACCATCACGAAGCGGGAAAACGGGCGCGGCTAAAGCAGGAATTTCTCTTGGTCTCCTCATCGCTGCAGGATATCATCCGGCACTATCTTTCAACGCACGATAATTTCCGCGCTTTTGCCGACAAGGTGCGGATCCAAATCAATGATACGCACCCGGCCCTCATCATTGCCGAACTCATCCGCGTACTGACGAAACACCATGATATCCCCTGGAAAATGGCCGTAGAAATGACAATTGCCTGCACAGGATATACCAATCACACAATCTTAAGCGAAGCGCTGGAGCAGTGGGAACAGCCCCTAATGCAACATCTTCTGCCGCGACAGTATAATATCATTGAACGTCTCAATTATGAATTCTGCAATAACATGCGTCTTCGCTACCCTAATGACGAAGAGAAAATCAGGAGAATGTCCATTTTGGAAAATGGCAAAGTGCGCATGGCAAACCTGGCCATCGTGGGAAGCCACAGCATCAATGGCGTGGCTGCACTGCACAGCGAAATCCTTAAGCATGATGTGTTCAAAGATTTCTACGATCTCTTTCCAGAAAGGTTTACTAATGTGACCAATGGCGTCACCCAGAGGCGATGGCTGCTTCATTGCAATCCGGAACTGGCAAAGTTCATCACAAAACGGATTGGAAGCGGATGGATCACAGACTTCCCTCAGATCAAAAAACTTGCCAACTATGCGGGAGATGGGGCTTCTCAGGAAGAATTTCTGGCCATCAAGAAAAAAAATAAGATGCGCTTCATCGAATTCCTCAACCAAGAAAACAAATTGCGCAATGCAAGCGGGGAAATTGTTTTCCCACCACCTATCATCGATGTCTCTTCGCTCTTCGATGTGCAGGTCAAACGGATCCATGAATACAAAAGGCAGCTGCTTAATATCTTGCATGTCATCATGCTCTACCACGAAATCTGCGAAAATCCCCACCACCAGCGAATCAAACGGACATGCATTTTTGGCGGTAAAGCAGCAGCAGGCTACGACACGGCAAAGGATATCATTCGTTTAATCTACTGCGTCGCCCGCCACATTAACAAAGATGCCACCGTGGGCAACCTGCTCAAAGTAGTCTACGTGGAAAACTACAACGTTTCCCGCGCCGAAATTATCATCCCTGCGGCAGAACTGTCTGAACAGATTTCCACAGCCGGCACAGAGGCTTCGGGCACGGGAAATATGAAACTGTCCATCAACGGAGCCCTCACCATAGGAACAAACGACGGTGCCAGTATCGAGATGCGGGAAGCTATCACCGACCAGTGGTGGCCTTTTGCTTTCGGTTGCTCTGCAGATGAAATTAACGCGCTGCGAGCCTCCAACACCTACAAACCGGCAGACATTTATAACAGCAATCCAAAGATCAAAAAAGCCATCGATAGCCTGCGCGATCGCTCCTTCGCCACTGATGACACGGAACACATGGCATTTAGCGATCTATACCATAAACTGATGGAAGCGCACTATGGCGACTCGCCTGATCGCTATTTTGTATTAAAAGATCTGGAAGACTACTATAATACCCAGAAGAAGGCTGAAGCTTTATACCAGAAACCTAACATCTGGGCCGAATATGCCTTACACAACATTGCCGGAATGGGCTCTTTCTCAGCCGATGTATCGATCCAAAACTACTGCGAAAAAATATGGAAAATTACCCCATGCCTTTCAGACAATGAAATCCTTGAAAGAATCAGACACGAATATAGCATCGTTGATAAATGCCGCATTTTCTAGAAAATTAAAATCGAATTAAGTAACCCATGCCAAACCTATTAGAACAATTTCGTTCCAGCCCAGCCTTTAAAACATTCTGCCGATGGGGTGTTATTGCCCTCCTCCTCATCGTTGCCATCTGGACCTTCCGCTCGTGCACCGCTGACAAAAAACCTCGAAAGGAAATCTATAAAATCGGCCGCTCAAGCAGCTGGTATCCTATCCAACTGTACGGAAGAGAACGCAAACTCGTCGCTTTCACTAATGATATCATCGCATTGATTGCACAGGAAAATAAACTGCGTTTCGAATGGGTCGAGGTCAATCCCCAAACCCTAATGGAAGGTCTGGAATCGAGAAACTACGACTTTGCCATTGCCAATGTCCGCCCTAATATCATCAATGAAGACCATTATGACTTCTCCGAGCTCATCTTCGAACTAGGTCCGGTTCTCATCGTCAAATTAAACTCCGAAATCGCATCCCTGGAAAACATGAATGGGCGTTCCATCGGCATCACCTCAGGTTTTTCCCCAATATTCAATGCTATCCGCACAGCCGGAGTCAATACTTTTGATCCACTTATCGTCACGTATAACAGCGCCAACCGTGCCCTTGACTCCCTCGTTGCCAACCAGATCGATGGGGTTATCATGCCGGCCATGGAAGCATATACGGCCACGCAGGGCTTATACGCCGGCAAACTCAAGGTGGTCACCCCTCCCCTGAATGACGAGGGGTTAAGGATCATCTCTCTAACAAGCACTCTCTTCGACGACATCATCGATGATATCAACATGAGTGTGAACAGAATGCGAGCCAATGGATCATACGATGCCCTCATCACTAAATGGGATCTCGTCGATCCCGAAACAGCCTTCTCAAGACCGAGCATGGTTCAAATGAAGGTAACTTTTTGAACGCGAAGGACGCGAAGAAAAACGCGAAGATTTTTCTGTAAGGTCAAGATCTGTCTTCAACAAACACTCTCGATGCACAAAAACAATCTTCGCGTCCTTCGCGTTCATAAAGCAAGTAAATTAATATTCCATCCACTGCTAGGATTTAAAGCTAGCCTGCGACCGAAAGTTTTCTCTATGAGAGTGATCTTAGCTCGAAATCCAACCGGATTTTTCGGCCATAGAAAATAACAAGATTGGCAGGATGGGCAGGATATCTTCGGTCGGATTATGTATTGCGTAATTAATAGTTAGTGAGTATCATGAGTTGATGAGGACACAACACGCAAAGACAGTCAACCGAACCTTTTCCATTCCCTTGGATGTTTCCAAAGAGTTGCACACGTATATTAAGCGACGTGAAATGAGTCATTTTGTCAGCGAAGCTATTCGGAAGGAGCTTGAGTTTAAAAAAAACGAACTTCGCAAAGCCTATCTTATGGCTAATGAAGATGAAGGGCAGAAAGAAGCAAATCTCGAGTGGAAAGAAACGATAGCGGACGGCACAAGTGAGTGGTAAACAATTTCCGGAACGGGGTGAAATCTATTGGACCAATTTGGAGCCTACACTTGGAGGGGAAACTAAGAAAATTAGACCTGGATTAATCGTTTCCAACAATATTGGAAATGAGGTTTCTTCTGTCGTTATGGTCGCTCCCATTACAAGCAAAGTCAAACAGGTTTATCCTTTTGAAGTGCAAATAACCCTAAGGGGAAAACCAGCAAAAATCATGCTTAATCAGTGCAGAGCCGTGGACAAGTCTCGACTTTCCGACACAATCGGTGAAATTGACGCGGAGGCAATGCGTGCCGTCGAAGAATCCATTCGAGTCGTATTTGCCTTAAACTAACGAAATATTCAACCGCGGAAGCTTTCGCGCAGCCGCAGGATATCAAGATTTATTTTCTATATTACAATTACAAATACTCCATTTTATAAATTAAAAACATATGATATAATTTTAAATTAATTAAATTATTTTAAATATCAACTGAATTACAAAGGTAAATACATGACCATTTCACCAGATTTATTCACTAATCAAATCAATCTCACGTGTGATAAATATCAATCGGTGTTAGGAAAATTGGCCGGTAAACCGAAAGATGAAACCATCAAAGCGACCGACCAGAGCATCGAGATTGTAGGCATCGTCGGCCGCCTCTGGCAAACCGTCAAAGGGTGGCTCGGCTTTACCAACTACGCAGATCCTATAAAGGTTAACTATCAGTTACTGAGGGTCCTTAATCATGGGGCAACACATCACTACTTCGATGATCAGAAAGTTAAAACTCTCCTAACCGAGGTAAAAAACACCCTGATCCAGGATGAAGGTAATCGGTATAGAGAAATTGCAGACATCATCACTCTACTGACAACGCCAATCCCAAGTAACATGCCCTCTTCCCAGAGAGAACCCCCAAGTCTTTTACTCAATCGAAAAATCACTCTTTACAGACAAAACCACTCGGAAGAATTAAAGGAAGATTTCTGGGCTACAATATACCACCGTTTTTTCCCTGTCATCGAGGAGGAAGCCTGCGTAAAATTCCAGAAGGGGCAAAGTGCAGCTGCCGAAGGGCGCCACGAAGAAGCTATCGAGCTATTGACCGAAGCGACGCAATCAGACCCAGCACACCGTGAATGGCTTCCCCCTCTTGCCAATGCTCACTTTTCCCGCGCACAACAACTGATGACGACAACTAGGCGATACGGAGAGGCTGTCACTAACCTAGAAAGAGCTATCGAAATTATTCCCGAATCCCCCGACTGGCCACAAACTCTAGGCAATGCATGTTTTGCCTATGCAGAGCAGCTCATCGGAAGCGGAAGCTACACCGAAGCTGTCATTTACTTTGAAAAAGCTTTAAGGTTAACACCGCAAAACAAAACAAATACGCTTTCATCCAGGATTGGAATCATCCACTTACTGCAAGCGCTGAAAAATGGAAATATCTCTCAGGCTTTAGAGATAGCAAAAAATCATGCCAAAACCCATCGCCTTCCGATTAAGCAATTTTTGGAATTATACAAAACCGATTTGGTGACCTGTCGCAGACAAATTCAACCTACCACTGCACAATCCGGTCAGTTTTATATTCTGTTGGCCCAGGGTGAAAATGACCCGAATAGCGCAAAAGACTTCCTTACTGAAGCAATTAATCTATTGACTCCTAATACCGCCTCCTTGGAAATCGATCCAGACCTTGCGCACACATTAATTTCCGCACATATAGAAAGAGGCAGAAGGATCCATCAAAGTGGGAATATCGTGGAATCCATTGCCGATCTGACTGCTGCCAACTTACTGTTCCAATCCGCGCAACAGTTACCTGTTACCACTAAACTCCAATTGAGTCTAATCCTGACAGAATTTGCCCAACAACTGACCGATTCTTTCAGCGGTTCCTTCCCTGAACTAGCCTTGCAGACTGAAATGATCCTCAAGGAACTCACGAAAAACAATCCCATCGAACAGGCGCGCCATTGGTTTGCCATCCATACGCTCCAGCAAAGCAATCCGCTTCAAGCCTTGGAAGCAGCTGAAGAAGCCCTTAAACTGGTTCCCACGAATCCTGCCTATTCAGCAGCTGTTGGATCGCTATCACTAACTCAAGCTTCGCACAAATACCAAGCTCTGAGATATCAGGAAGCCATTCCATTTTTTAAGAGAGCCTTTGAACTTAATCCACAAGACGGGTCCCTTCTTTTCCGTTTAGCCAATGCATTGAATGAAACAGCACAGTGGCAGGAAGGTGAGAAATACTGCAAGACTCTTGTCGAAAAACACCCGGAAGATGCAGAAGCTCGCATGCTTTACTCTTCAATACTAACAGGACAAGGGAAAGAAAATGAAGCTATCAAGCAGGCTAGAGAGGCTGTACGCTTAGTTCCAAACAGCCTTAAGGCTTTCGAACAACTTCTCGATATTGCTGAGAGTGTCGATGACCTCCCGGCTAACCATCCACTTGCGGCTTCTCAAAATCTGCTAGAAATCAGACCCCAAGACTGGTGTTTCCACACACTTTTAGGATTGCTCAACATAAAACAAAAAAATGAGAGCATGGCCGGACAGCATTTCGATATAGCTGTTTCACAAAACCCACCTCAAGCAGAACCTTGGGTAAAATCAGGTCAAATCAAGCTGAAACAAAAAAAATACTTCGAAGCTCTTCCCTTGTTCGAAAAAGCCGCAAAGCTTCCTCCATATACAGGAAAATCCAATCCGTTTGCTGAAGAGATGTCGACCTGTTATCGAGGCATTGCGGCCAATAACTGCACCCTCTATCATTACGAGGAAGCTCTGAGAAATTACCGGCAAGCCATGACATTAACCAAACAACAATCCAGCAAAGATGCTGTTTTAAGCGATCTCATCAACCTAGGCCGAAGGGTATTCGGAGAAAATCCTGGCCTGGCATACTCTATCTACAAAGAAGTTTTACCCCTTCTATCGCCTAAAGTTGTCAATTCTTCTGAATGGACAGAAATTCTTCTGACGTTGGCAAAAGAATCGATCAACCTGGGAAAACATCGCGAGGCCGAAACTTATTTATTATCCGCGCAACAAAAGAGTCCTCATGACGAAAATGTCCTGAGAGTGCTCTGCCGGTTCTATACTGAGATAGGCGACAACGGAAAACTCGAATTGACTCTTCGCAACATGATCAAAGCAGGATACGGTAAACCAAAGGAATATATCGATCTTGCAAACTTCTGCATCAATAAAGGGGATTACGACGAGGCACTTCAGCTCTGTGAAACTGCCAAAGCAGCCGATTCTTCCAAACAACACGATGCTGAATTCCATAGGATTTTTGCGTCACTGGCTAAAAAATATGAATCATCTAAACAATTGAAAAAGGCAATAGACTGCTTCAGACTGTCTCTGGAGACCGCTGGAAATTATAGTGAGGATATCGACCCCATCGTCAAACAACTTGTAGAATCGGCTACATCAAATTATAGATTCCAAAAAGCCTTCGCTATCGATATGTACGTCCTCGCTGCCAACCAGTTCCGTCACTCGTCACTGCCAGATGCTGAAAAAAAGAGAGTGTGGAACCTTCTGGCCGCTGAAACAGAAAGGACCGGTGGCTTTACCAAAGCGTGTCCGTTCTATGAACAGAGCCTACGGATCGATCCAAAAAATCCTGAGATGCTCGACAGGCTCATCAACCACTACACAACTTCCAATAACACTAAATCTGCTGAAGAGTGGCTAATCATCGCAAAAACACAATACCCAACAGACTCCAAATGGATCATCCTCCTGGGCAATCACTATAAAAATATTGGAGACCCTACCAGAGCAGCTCAAGAGTTTCAGGAAGCACTTAAATTTGCGAACAAAGATCAATTGGAAATGCTCCTGATCGAAACGGTAAAGATAAATCCTAATGACGATGCGACACATCTAGCCCTAGGTGATCTGTACATGGAAAAAGGGTGCTATGAAAAAGCACTGGAATCTTTCAAACTGGCTAAACAGCACCGTGTTGCCGGGTGGTTTTATACGAGCACAGATGCCGAAAATAAAATCTATGACTGCCTCTTCCTTTTAGGGACTAAATATGCAACTGCAAGGCAATACCAAAAAGTCGTGGATTACTGCACTGAAGCCTTGGGAATATTCCCCAAAGATCCTCACAAAGTCGACAAAATCATTCGCTCTCTCCTAGATATCTCCGCTGTAATCTCCAGCACACAGCCTGATCTCGTCAACAGAATGTATACTCTAGCCTTTGTCAATTTTGACAAAACATCCCTAGACAATCCCACAAAGTTAAATATTCTGAAATGGCTCGCCTCGAATGCCCAACGACGCGCCGATTACTCCAAAGCGGTCGAATTGTACGAACACTATCTGCAGATCGACCCACGCGCCGTCGATGCGATTAAAACAGACTATGTACGTGCCTCTATCGGAGCAGGTAACAGCGATTCAAGACTTGCTAGGCACGATCCAGGGTGCGTCCTTAAAGCGGTGATAGATCTGACTAACTCGGTTTTAACTTCGCCGGACATCGCTGATATCACCAGAACACTGGGTTGGTGGCATGGAGAGAATTCCACAGATAACATCAACCTGAAAAAATGTGCGGAGCCAGCATCGGGGGCAAGAGCCATTCGCGAAAAAGGTTTCATGGTTATTCAACTGATCGGAAAGGCGTATCAAAGTAAAGGATTGCCCAGGCATCTCAGCGATGATCTCGATGCTTTAAAAACGTTGATTAATGGGATGCCTGAGGAGGCTAATGATAATTTCCCTGCAACACGACAGGCCATCGCGCATTATCTCAAGGCACACCAACTCTCATCCAATGAGTACAACAGGGAATATGGCGAACACCACAAAAACCTGATCGAGGCCCATACACGGGTTGGTGATTATGCCAAAGCTTGTGACTGCTATAGGGAACTGAAAGTCCGATTCCCCCTAGCCGAAATCAATTTAGCCCCTGAAGTGATTGTCCACCTCACAAAACAGCTTTTGGCTACCAATCAACTTAAAGAGGCATTCACCACAATTGATGAAGCGACCAAGAAATTTCCCCTGAACGAACTGCTAAAACAGGAAAAAAGTTGCGTCTACGTTGCCTTTGGCAATGAATTACTTAGACGAGGTGGGCAGGAACAAGCTTTGGAAAAATACGAACTCGCAATCAGTTGCAGCAAACAAGCGCCTGCAGGAGCCTTCTTTAAGGCGTCGGAAATTTACCATGAATTGTTAAAAATTGGAGCTCAGAATGCTTACAATAATAAACTAATCCACTATCGAAAAGAAGCTGCTGCCCGTGACCCAAGTAATGCCATGTATCAATTTAAATGCGGAAAATCATTGTACTTTACGTCCCAAACTCCATATCATTGCGACGAGCTTCCCTATTTCAGAAAAGCTGTCGAGCTCGACAAAACTAACATTGAATACGCTTTCGGACTTGCCATGAGTTTGCAAAAGCAAGTTGAAAACGGTCATGTACATCTTGAAAAAGAGCTAAATGACGCATTTGTTCATTTTAAAACAATCGGTGGAGATATACGTCACAACGACTGGACCATCGACTAAAGTAAATGGAGGTAAAACATGATTAAAACATTAGGCTATGCGGCCACAAAAGAAAAAGAACCACTAGGCCCTTTTACTTTCGAGCGCCGCAACCTCCGTCCGCATGATGTTAAAATTGACATCCTGTATTGCGGTGTCTGCCATTCTGATTTACATTTCGTAAAAAATGAGTGGAAAAAAACCATCTATCCGATAGTGCCAGGACATGAAATTGTGGGCCGCGTGACAAAAATTGGCAGCGGAGTGAAGGCCTTTAAAGTTGGCGATATCGCCGCTATAGGATGCATGGTTGATTCCTGCCGTACATGTCCGAATTGTCAAAACCATCTTGAGCAGTACTGTGACAAAGAAATTACTCTTACATACAATAGCCTGGATAAAATTGATGGTACAGTGACGTACGGCGGCTATTCCACCCAGATTGTGGCAGATGAAAAATTTATCTTGCATGTTCCTAAATCATTTAAAGAAAAAGACCTCGCGGGGGTAGCACCGCTACTGTGTGCTGGCATTACAACGTATTCTCCGCTGCGCCACTGGAAAATCGGCAAAGGGAGCAGAGTAGGTGTAGTCGGCCTGGGGGGATTGGGACATATGGCTGTTAAGCTAGCGCATTCTATGGGTGCCTATGTTGTGCTATTCACCACCTCAGCAAATAAAACCCAGGATGCAAAAAGATTTGGGGCTGATGAAGTAGTGATCTCCAACAATCTTGCAGAAGTAGAAAAATTCACAAACAGCCTGGATCTGATCATTAATACGGTATCTGTTCCTCACAATCTGGACACATTTCTCACTCTGCTAAAACTTGATGGCACCATGTGCATGGTAGGGCTGCCTGAACATCTTCACCCAAGCCCCAATATTAGCAATCTGATCTTCAAACGAAGAAAACTGGCTGGCTCACTGATTGGGGGGATTAAAGAAACACAGGAAATGCTCGATTATTGCGCCGAGCATAACATTCTGTCGGATATCGAATTGATTCCCATTCAAAAAATCAATGAAGCCTACGAACGTATGCTGAAAAGCGATGTAAAATACCGCTTCGTCATCGACATTGCCTCTTTTCAGTAACATGGTTTAAAATAGAACGAAAATGGCATGCTTTAAATGAAGGTGACACTTTTGGATGGGTAGGATAAGCAGGATACCTTTGGCTGGCGAGTTGTCTTTACCTCGAAAAGTGAAATATTGGAAGAAGTCGCACTC
>JBAWVE010000011.1:0-22840 GCA_037147435.1 Parachlamydiaceae bacterium | reverse complement strand
GCTTACCGTCCGCCTGCAATTTTTATCGTTCGATCAATTCCTACATTCTTCAAGACCATGCGCGCTTCGCGAACCTCGAGAATTTCATAATCTGTCGCAGGAACTATAAATGTTTTTGGTCTTTCCAGTGAGCGGAAAAAAAATGAGTGCCCGAAAGAAACGACTTCGACGGCATCGACGAAATGTTCTTCCTGAGCATTACTTTTACTGCTACGGACCACTAGTTTACACCCTTCTTTAGGGGTGATGACGGTTTCTATAATTGGTTCTCTTGTAAAATCCACGTGTCAATCCATTGTTAAGAGTTTTTCAAAAAGCTATTGCGTGGCAAAAAAAGCTCATTTCGCAAATAGCTACTTGACGTGATGCGACGATGGTTTCTGGCTGTCTTACCCCTTAGCTCCCGTCAATTTACGGGACCCCATATAGGCAAGCATATCGACAACGCGGCAGGCATACCCCATCTCGTTGTCATACCAGGCAATGATCTTATAGAACTTATCGTTAAGGGCAATTCCAGCATCTTTATCAAAGATGGCGGAGTAGGTACTACTGATAAAATCTGAAGATACGAGCAATTCGTCGCAATACGCCAAGATTCCTTTCATGTGGCCTTCGGAGGCCTGTTTCATCGCTTGGCAAATTTCTTCATAACTTGTTTTTCTACTCAGCCGGACGGTCAAATCAACGACCGAAACATCGGCTGTAGGCACCCGCAGCGCCATCCCTGTAAGTTTCCCCTTGATCTCAGGAATACACAAAGCGAGGGCTTTAGCTGCACCGGTAGATGCCGGGATAATATTTTGACCGGCACCGCGTCCACCGCGCCAATCTTTCTTTGAGGGTCCATCGACAGTAGGTTGTGTAGCCGTAACAGAATGCACGGTTGTCATCAGGCCTTCGTCGATTCCGAAATTATCAAGTAATACTTTTGTAATTGGCCCCAGGCAATTCGTGGTGCAAGAGGCATTTGAGACGATAGTATCAGTCTCAGGGCAATAATTTTGATGGTTTACCCCCATCACAAATGTAGGGATATCACCCTTCGCTGGTGCGGAGATAAGGACATGCTTGGAACCTGCCAGAATATGCTTTGAAGCTTCTTCTGCAGAGGTAAATAAGCCTGTGGATTCCAGAACATAATCAACTCCCATGTCTCGCCAGGGGAGCTTTTGCGGATCCCTCTCTGAAAGAACCAGTGTTTTTTTCCCATTGACTATGATGGCATTACCATCGACATGGATGTCCGCATGAAAACGACCATGTGTAGAATCATATTTTAGGAGATAGGCAAGATTATCAGCTGGGACAAGATCATTGATTGCAACGACATTCATCTCAGGATGTAAACACATTTGACGAAATGCCAATCGGCCGATTCGTCCAAAACCATTAATGGCTATATTGCTAGGCATATTTCTCTCTCAGTAGTGGCAACAACGCTTCTGTTTGCCTGAGTCACATCATAAATAAGAGGAGATCTAAAGTAAAGAACCTTTTACGCTAGTAGGCCAACAAGTAAATTTTGACAGGTTGGGCTAGCGTGAAAGCCCCAGGGTTCGAAGATCGTAAATGGTTTAGTATGAAATAATACAAATCCATTTACGATCTTCGAACACCGGGGCTTTCACGCAGCCAAACCTGTCAAAACTTACTTGTCGGCCTACTAGTTCTCAGAAGATTATAGAAAAGGGTAAAATAGTGACAGAGAGGCTTGACAAGTCAAACTATACGAAAGCGGTGACAAGTCACACGCACTCCAAATTTGCCGTACAGTTTTTGACTTATTGGTCTGCAGAAATTTAGGATGAGGCAATAGCCTCATCCTAATAGTCAACTATTCGCTGAGATACTCAATAATGCATGTTTGTGCATTATCACCAACGCGTCTGCGACTTTTTATAATGCGGGTATACCCTCCATTTCTGGAAGCAAATCGGGTCCCTAATTGGGAAAACAATTTGTCGACAACGAAACGGTCATCATTATAACCGCTTGTATCGCCTGCACGTGCAGCGCGCTCTTCTTTATCTGTCAGCGTATTAAATCGAATCATCATCTGGCTAATGGCTTGACGGCGAGAAGCTAGTGTGTTCTTTTTTGCCAGTGTCACCATACGGTCTGCATAACGACGCAGAGCTTTGGCTTTTGGCACTGTTGTTTCAATCCGTCCGTGTACGATCAAGGATTTCAACATATTGGCAAACAAACAACGTCTATGTGAAGACGTACGGTTAAGTTTACATGTATCATTTAAATGTCTCATAATCAGCTACCTATTACTCTTCTACTTTTGCTAAATCTTTACGGCCTTTTTTCTCTTCAAAATGTTGACGGATCCGCTCTTTGGCATTATCAGAAGTGATGCCATAGCGAGCTAGATCCATACCCAAGTGAAGGTTCATTTCATTAAGTTTTGCTTTAATTTCGTTTAGGGACTTCTTACCGAAATTACGGAATTCTAACATTTTCCGTTCGGGGATAGAAACGAGTTCTGCAATTGTTTCGATGTTTGCCCCGCTCAGACAGTTTGTGGAACGAACGGAGAGTTCAATTTCATCAATGCGGAGAGCTAGTTTCTCCATCATTTCATCCTGATCTGTATCACAAAGACCATGCTCTACATCAAAAGAAAGCTCGTATGCATCGTCTTTACTAAAGACTTCAAAGTGCTTAACGCAGATTTGCGCTGCAAAACTTACGGCTTCTGTTGGGGTAATTCTACCATCAGTTGTGACTTCAAAAATCAGGCGATCATAGTCTGTATCTTGTCCTACTCGTGTATTTTCAACAAAATAATTCACTACACGTACAGGTGAGAAAGCGGTATCGATCAGAATTTCATCAGATGTCTTATCGCGGACAACATGTCGTTCTGAAGGAACGTAACTACGTCCAAAGGCTACGCGAATATCAACCTGTCTGGTCGTTGGTTTAGTTACGGTAAACAGGTGTAAATCCGGGTTGACAACTTCATAGGATCCATCACTAATGATGTCTCCAAGTGTGACATGGTATTGCCCTTTGTTCTTATCGAGGTCTTCTCTGGAAATTTCCAGAATAGAAGAGATCGTACGAGAATCTCGGGAATATGGGTTGTCGTCGGTCGGCAATTTACGAAGCAAGGCTCCCTTGAAATTTAGGATGATATTTGTCATATCCTCAACGATGCCTTCAACAGACATGTATTCATGAGGAATGCCCTCGATCCGTATTGAAATAATAGCAGGTGCTTCCAGTGATGAAAGCATCATACGCCGCATAGAATTCCCGACGGTATGTCCGAACCCTCTTTCAAAGGGTTCAGCAACAAAACGTGCATAGGAGGACGTTGCTGTTTCTTCATCGAGAGTGATCTTTTGTGGCATCTCAAACTTGCCGTACTTAACAGACATGCTGCAACTCCTGAGTATTAGAGGGGGTTTCAAAACTTCATTCGTACATTTCTGTAACGAAACTACACACGTCTACGTTTACGTGGGCGGCATCCGTTATGAGGCACTGGTGTTGTGTCTCTGATCGCAGAGATAACAAGACCGGCACTTTGAAGACCTCTAACAGCTGATTCACGACCAGCTCCTGGGCCTTTCAGATTAACTTCGACTTCTCTCATTCCACATCCCATTGCGCTTTTTGCGGCATCTTGAGCGGCTACAGTAGCGGCAAATGCGGATGATTTTCTTGAGCCGGAAAAATTAACTTTTCCTGCAGAAGCCCAGGCGATTACTCGGCCCATCGGATCTGTGATCGCGATGATGGTGTTATTAAAAGTTGCTTTCACGTGTGCAACGCCGACTGGAACGTTTCCGCCAGATTTTTTCTTTGACTTAACAACTTTCTTTGTTGATGCTACGGGCTTGTCCAAAGTTAAAGACTCCTCTTCTTATTTTTTCTTATTAGCAATGGTCTTACGACGGCCTTTGCGTGTTCTGGAATTTGTTCTTGTTCTTTGGCCACGTACTGGGAGGCCAAGGCGGTGTCGCATGCCACGGTAAGAGTGAATATTGATCAAGCGTTTGATATTATTTTGCACTTGTCTACGCAGATCACCTTCGACCAAATACTCAGTTTGTAATAGAGCGTTGATGCGCGCGATATCATCTTGTGTCAACTTATTTGCGCGCAAATCGGGATTGAGACCTAACTTGGCGATGATTTCGTTCGATAAATGGCGACCTACTCCGAAGATGTACGTCAGGCTGATTTCTAAACGTTTATTTTCAGGTATATCGATACCGATAACTCTGGGCATTGGAATCTCCTCTCAAATTGACGTGTCTTACGTCTCTTAATTGCTAAACATGATAACAAATATGCACATTTCGTGCAAATCAATCTTTCTGGGAGTCTAAAAACTCCCAACTCTTAAACAGTACATAATACTGCAGTGGTCAGTTTTCTAGCGACCTCTTACACGACCAGTCTTCATGAAACCATCATATTTCTTCATGATCAGATGTGACTCAACCTGTTTCATTGTATCTAATACAACACCAACCAGGATGAGTAGGGCAGTACCGCCAAAAAAGTAGCTAATAGTCTGTGGAACGCCTAACAGCCTACCAATGATTGTAGGTAGAATTGCGAGAAGGGCCAAGAAGACCGCGCCGATCAGTGTAATACGATTCATTGTGCTCTCTAAGTACTCTTGAGTATGCTTCCCTTGGCGGATACCTGGTATAAAAGCGCCATTTTTCTTCATGTCCGAAGCGATTTGATCTGGGCGAAACTGAGTTGCGGTCCAAAAGTAGGTGAAGAAAATAATGAGTGCTACATAAAGGGCAACATAAACGCTGCTGCCTGGGGAGAGCCAACTAGCGACATCGCCTAGAAAGTTTCCTCTTCCAACAAATGTGCTTAGTGTCGCTGGAAACAACAGTAGAGAAGAGGCAAAAATTACCGGTATAACGCCTGCGTAATTTACTTTTAGGGGAATATACGAGTTTCCGCCCTGCACTTCGCGCCTGCCGACTACTCGACGAGCATATTGCAAGGGGATACGACGAGTGCCTTGGATGATTAGAATAGTGGCTATGGTGACTGCGACAAAAACTGCTGCGATAACAAGGACGGATGAAAACGTCATTTGTCCAGGTTCCTGGGAGTCAAGGTTCAACTGTTGAAAGATCATCCCGAAAGCAGTAGGGATTTGTGAGAGAATACCTATAGTGATGATTAAACTCATACCATTGCCGATACCACGATCCGTAATTTGTTCACCAATCCACATTAGGAAAACGGTACCCGTTGTCATGGCGGTGATGACGATCAGATAAAATAACCAAGGAAAACCCAAAATTTGAACATCTAGAAGTTCACCTGCAACGATTCCAGGACGAGAAATGTTAATTTGCAGAGCATATTTAGCAAAGAGTGCGGACTGCAAGAAAGATAAAATAACAGTAAGAATACGCGTCATTTTGTTGACTTTTCTTTTTCCTTGCTCGCTATTTTCTTTAATTTCACGTTGTAGTGAAGGCCATAGGGCAACCAATAACTGCATAATGATCGAAGCGGAAATGTACGGGACAACTCCCAGTGCGATGACAGTCATTTGAGAGAAAGCTCCGCCTGAGAAGATATCTACCATTTGAAATAAATTTTGACCGCCGCCAGTAGCATGTCGGAAAAAACTCACTGCAATTTCACCGTTAATGCCGGGCACTGGGATGAATCCACCAATGCGACAAACTGCGAGCATGAGCAGAGTGAATAAAATTTTGGATCTCAACTCTGAAACTTGAGCGATACGTTGAATTTCTTGAAGCATTGACCTTACTCTGTGGTTAAGCAGGGTTTAAGTGGGGATCGCACTTGTTCGACTAAGTCGATCAAAGTGCAGCACCCCATCAGACTTAAGGAAAGGCGCAAAATGGAGCACACTTTCTAATCTTGTTTCGTAGTACGGAACTCAATTTTTGCGTGTTGCAATTTCTGTTTAGCAGTCTCGGAGAAGCCATCGGCTACAATTGTGACCTTTTTCTTTAGCTCACCATTACCGAGAACTTTTACAAGTAGGCAACGCCCTTTTATGAAACCTTTTTCAGCGAGGGTTGCAGCGTTAACTGTTTCACCATCTTGGTACATTTCATTAATTTGAGCAAGGTTAACTGCTTCGTATTCAGTACGAAAGCGGGCGTTATTGAAACCACGGATAGGTGTTTTCATAAACAGACGGAACTGACCGCCTTCATAAGTATGACGGCGTTTGTATCCGGAACGGGAACCGGCCCCTTTTTCACCGCGGCCGGAAGTTTTTCCTAAGCCGGAGCCTAGACCACGACCCACGCGTTTGACCGTCTTGCGAGGTCTTGTAGTATTCTTTAAAGTTGCCAGTGTTAACATGTAATTACACTCCCCTAATATTCTTAATCGTTGAGCGACTGCGCAATCTGGAAAGAGCTAGGAAAGTCGCTTTAACTTGGTTAATTGGATTACTGGCTCCCAAGCTTTTTGCCATGACATCTTTAATCCCAGCCATCTCTAAAACAGGACGAATTTTTGATCCTGCAATTACCCCAGCGCCGTCTGGTGCTGGTTTTAGAAGCAAGCTAGCGCCATCCCAATCAGCAATGATTTCATGTGGGATAGTGTTGCCTTCTAAAGCATAGGACTTCATATTTTTGCGTGCAGATTCGCCACCCTTACGAATAGCATCTGTCAACTCGTTTGCCTTAGCAAAGCCATAGCCAATACGACCTTTACCATCTCCAACGAGAATCAAAGCGGAGAAACTGAACTTTCGTCCACCTTTGACTACTTTCGAGCAGCGATTGATATAGAGAACTTTCTCTGATATATCGCTGTGGACTTTTTCTTTCTTTGAGTTGCTATCTTTTTTTGTCATTGAGTACCCTTGATTTTATCAGCAGCACAAGTTGCTGACGAACTTAAAATTGTAACCCTGCGGCTCTAGCACTGTCTGCCAGTGCAGCCAAGATGCCATGATATTTAAAAGGACCGCGATCGAATACGACAACTGTGATGTCTTGTTTCTTAGCGATCTCAGCAATCAACTCACCGAGTTTAGCAGCCGACACTTTATTTTTCTTTGAAAAGTCAGTATCGCGAAATTCCTTAGCGAATGTCGCTGCCGTTCCAAGGGTTTTCCCTGCATCGTCATCGATCAATTGCACTTGGATGTGTTTGTTAGATTTTACAACGCACAGTCTGGGCTTAGTGCTTGTACCGCGCAATTTCTTGCGGACACGCCAGGTACGTTTTTGTCTAACTTCTTGTTTTTTTAATATTTCCCGTCTCATCGCTTCCCTATAATGGTTGCTTTATTTTTTTGAAGCCGCAGCTTTTCCAGCTTTCTTACGGACATATTCTCCGTGGTAGCGGATCCCTTTACCTTGGTAAGGTTCAGGAGGTCGGATTTCACGCACATTTGCAGCAAATTGTCCGACCTTTTGCTTATCAGCGCCAGATATTGTAATTAAAGTATTCTTATCAACTTTAACTTGAACACCTTCAGGAATTGGCAATTTTGTCGGGTGAGATAAACCAATTTGCAAGTCAAGGAGGTGTCCCTGCACAGCAGCACGATATCCAACGCCGATCATTTCCAATTTTCGTTCAAAGCCGACCGAAGCACCTTGTATCATGTTGTTTACAAGTGACCGAAATAGCCCGTGGAAGTTACCCGCATTTTGGCATTCCGGACTCAACTCGACATGAAGTACGTGATTTTCAGCGCGCACAACAACTTCAGGAACGATCGTATACTGCAAAGTTCCTTTGGGACCTTTTACAGTGATTTGTTTATTGCCGATTTGTACATCGACTCCGGCGGGAATCGTGATCGGTTGTTTACCTTTTCGAGACATGACAACATTACTCCTTATAAGGGACTATAGACGACGCTATTGTCGCAAAATTTCAATTGATTACCACACCAGGCAGAGAAGTTCACCACCGACTCTCTTTGCTGAGGCATCAAAACCTGCCATAACACCGCTGGATGTCGACAGGATGGATAGTCCAAGTCCGCCGTAAAAATGGGGGATATCTTGGTGGCCGACGAAGCGTCGCAGACCGGGTTTTGAGACCCGTTTAATCCCTTGGATTACAGGCTGACGACCGTCTGTATATTTCAAAAAAAGTCTCATTGTTCCGCGCTGTTTGCTTTCGTGTTTCATTAGATAGCTATCAATGAAACCGTGTGTCTTGAGTATTTCAGCAATATTTTGCTTCATAACACTCCAGTCAACGTCTACATAGCGGTGCTGAGCTCTTGTGGCATTGCGAATTCGTGTAAGGAAGTCGGCGATGGGATCGCTAAAGGCTGCCATAGGTAGTTTCTCCTTCTTAAGCTGCTACCGTAATCGGTAAATTTTTAAATGGTAGACCGAGCAATCTCAACAGCTCTACGCACTCTTCATCATTTTTTGCTGATGTAACAAAGGTGATATGCATCCCCTGAGCTCTTTTGACATCATCGAGGTTAATATCGGGGAAGACTTGTTGGTCTTCAAGCCCGAGAGAGTAATTGCCATGTCCATCACATTTGGAGGAAAATCCTCTGAAGTCACGAATACGTGGACAAGCGAGATTGAAAAAGCGGTCCATAAATTCGTACATTCTAACTCCGCGCATTGTGACTTTAATGCCAATTGGCTGTCCTTCGCGCAGTTTGAAGTTCGAGATAGCTTTCCGAGACTTTGTGATCACCGGTTTTTGACCGGAGAGCTGTGTAAGCTCGCTGACGCAATCTTGGATGGAGTTTTTATCTTTCGAAGCTTCAGCAATTCCCATATTGATGACAATTTTAGTAACTTTTGGAATCATCATAGGGTTTGTGAATTCGAACTTTTTTTGAAGTTCCTTCTTCACGTCTTCCAGATATCTTTTCTTTAGCCTAGACATTTGCTTTTCAACTCATTTAAGTTATGATTTTTTAACAGAACGATGAACGACTTCTTGACTATCGACGCGATAGAACAGTTCTCGTTCGCCTTTGTTGTTCGTCCGTACTTTCAGCTTGACACCTTCTCCATCGGGAGTAGACACCTTTAAGTTAGAAATATGAATGGGTTTTTCAATTTCTATAATTCCGCCACGTTGATTTTGCTCAGACGGTTTTACGTGTTTTTTGCGAACATTCAGTCCCTGTACGACAGCGCCTTTCTCAGAGCATGAGAGTACTGTTCCGGATTGTCCGCGGTAATTTCCAGCGATGGCGACAACTTTGTCGCCTTTGCGGATTTTTTTACTTTTCTTCGAGGTATTAATCATTTTTGTCATCCTCTAATTTAAATCACTTCAGGTGCAAGCGAGGCGATCTTCAAGAAATCGCGTTCACGCACTTCGCGGGCAACTGGACCAAAGATACGGGTGCCACGAGGGTTATTTTTCTCATCTATCAACACACAACTGTTGGTGTCGAAGCGAATTTTAGTACCATCAGTCCGTCTGATATAGTTTGAAGTACGAACGATAACCGCTCTTACAACATCACCTTTTTTCACACTGCCATCAGGATCGGCTTCTTGTACGGAGCAGACAATAATGTCTCCGACATAGGCATAGCGGCGGCGGGAACCACCGAGTACTTTAAAACATTTTACCCGCTTTGCGCCTGAATTATCAGCGACCTTAAGCTTGGTTTCTTGCTGAATCATAACTTGCTAACTCCGAATGTTATTCGCTTTTGCGAACTTTAAAATTATCTGACCTGTTCATATTTCGATTCGTCTTGGGTGAACAGAGTCAATGTCTTATTAAGGGGGTGTTGCTATTTAAGCAACAACGCGCCATCGTTTTAGTTTAGATAAAGGTCGTGTTTCTTCAACTTCGACGACATCACCAATTTGCAGAGGTTTATCTTCATTGTGAGCATAGATCTTCTTAGCTCTAGTGATGATTTTGCTATATCTTGGATGCTGCATAGTGCGTTCCAATTTTACGACAACAGTCTTCTCCATTTTATTGGAAACAACTACACCTTTGTGTCTTTTTCGTCTTGATACTTTAACTTGCTGCTCCATGAAACCTCTATCTTGATTGCGCATGAGACACTTGTTTTTCACTAATAATAGTGTGAATTCGTGCTTTTTGTTTTTTCTTCTCGCGAATCAAGTGAGGTTTTTCAACCTTCTTGTTTCGTTTCTTATCATTGATAAGGGTAAACAGTACTTTGTTTAGATCATCGATAGCTGCTTCAAGTTCCGGAAGAGCCATATCTCTTAAATTACTCGCTTTTGACATCATCATCCTCACACTTGTTCTACACGTTCAACAAAACGCGTTTTCAGGCCCAATTTCGCCGCTGCGCGACGCAGGGCATTTTGCGCCAATTCTCTTGAAACGTTTCCGACTTCGAAGAGTACGCGTCCGGGACGGACGACAGCAACATAATGATCTACAGCCCCTTTACCTTTACCCATACGAACTTCAGCCGGTTTTTTTGTAACAGGCTTATCAGGGAAAATTCGAATCCACACTTTACCGCGACGTTGGAAGTAGCGGTTAATGGTGATGCGGCATGCTTCAATTTGTTGGTTAGTAATCCAACCACGTTCAAGTACTTGCATACCGAAGTCACCGAAGTGTACAAACTGGGCACCTTTACTAAGGCCAGCACTTTGGCCTTTTTGCATTTTTCTAAATTTCGATCTTTTTGGCATCAAATTTGACATAATTATGCAGCCTCCTTCTTAGCTGGAGTAGCATCTCCGCGATAGATCCAAACTTTTACACCAATACTGCCGTAAGTCGTTTCAGCACGTCCTGTTGCGTAGTCGATATCAGCACGCATTGTATGCAACGGTGTACTCCCCTCTTTGTACCATTCAGTACGGGCAATTTCAGCTCCGCCGAGACGGCCTGAACATTGGACTTTAATTCCTAGAGCACCGGCATCGCGAGTTGACTGCATTGCTTTTTTCATTGCACGTCTAAATGGAATCCGGCGTTCAAGTTGTTTTGCAATGGCATCAGCAACCAGTTTAGCATCTAGGTCTGGACGTTTGATTTCTTCAACTTCAACCCAAACTTCTTTGCCGGTCATGGCGGAGAGTTCAGCTTTTAGCGTATCGATTTCAGCGCCTTTCTTACCTATGACTAGGCCTGGTCTAGCGGTGCAAATAGTGATCTCGACTTTTTCGCTCATGCGTCGAATCTTAATGAGTGAAGTGCCAACACAAGCAGGCTTCTTCATTAAGTGTTCACGAAGCTTAAAGTCTTCGATGAGTAACAAACCAAACTCTTGCTTATTTGCATACCATTTGGAGCGCCATCCCTTGTTCATAATCAGTCGGAAGCTGACTGGATTTGTTTTTTGTCCCATTGAGTTACTCCTTAATTAGCACTTACAACAACGGTAAAGTGACTAGTTCTTTTGAGGATCGGATGCTGTCCACCGCGATTCTTTGGTTTAGACCGTTTTAAGATTGCACCTTGATCAATTCGAACTTCACTAACGATCAGATTTTCGCGACGCACATCGAGTTGAGACTCAGCGTTAGCCACAGCACTATCCAATGTTTTTTTCAGTAGCCGTCCCCCTTTAAGGTTGGAAAACAAAAGCTGAGCAGATGCTCTGAGGACTGGGAGTCCTCGGATCAATCCGGCAGCCAGCCTGGCTTTACGGGGGGTAATTCTTACATGCTTACTAATTGCTATTGCTTTACTCATGCTGGTTTCGCAGCCTCCTGCTTCTTAATTGGGTGCCCTTTAAATGTGCGGGTAGGAGAAAACTCTCCGAGGCGATGACCGACCATATTTTCAGAGACAAATACTGTCAAAAACTTATGTCCATTATGCACCTCGAATGACAAACCGATCATTTCGGGCATGATCATTGAACGGCGGGACCATGTTTTGATCGGTTTTTTTACCGATAATTTCGATTGAACTTCCACTTTTTTTAGAAGATGGTGGTCAGCAAAAGGGCCTTTTTTTAGTGATCTAGCCATAACTTACTTTTTCCTACGATCTTTAACGATAAATTTGTTAGATTTCTTGTGTGATCTTGTACGCAAGCCACGAGTAAATACAGCCCAAGGCGTTTGCGGAATATTTCCTTTGTGCTTCCCTTCACCACCACCGTGTGGGTGGTCGACAGGGTTCATTGCAGTTCCTCTGACAGTAGGACGGATCCCTTTCCAACGCATACGGCCAGCTTTACCCTCAACACGCAGACTGTGTTCTGGGTTAGACACTGCACCGAAGGTTGCGCGGCAATCTTCGTTAACCATACGTGTTTCACCAGAAGGCATCCGAAGGGTTGCATAGCCACCGCTTCGCGCCATTAGCTGGGCGGAGAGGCCAGCGGAGCGTACAAACTTTGCTCCTTTACCAGGGTGGAGTTCGATGCTGCACACTGTCGAGCCGAGCGGCATGTGTTTTAGTCTCATGCAGCAACCGACGCTAAAAGGAGGTTCTTCGCTGGTTTGAACCATATCCCCGGCTTTAAGGCCTTGAGGAGCCAAAATATAGCGCTTTTCTCCATCGACATAGTTGAGGAGGGCGATATAAGCTGAGCGATTAGGATCGTATTCGATCGAAGCTACGCGTGCTGGAATATTTTCCTTATCGCGTTTAAAATCGATGATACGGTATTGCCTTTTATGGCCACCACCCTTGTGTCGGCAAGTAATTTGCCCGATATTATTTCTGCCATTGGTACGAATTTTTGGCAGCAACAGTGATTTCGTCGGTTTTACTGTTGCACGTGTTGAATCGTTAGCGCGAGTCAACGTCTCGTTCATCGGTAGTATTAACTGCCGTGTACCAGGAGTGATTGGACGATATTTCTTTAACATTTTACATCTAACCTTTCTTTTGGTGACCTACTTAAAGTACGTCTATGCTGTCGCCTGGTTCAAGAGTAACGATCGCTTTTTTAAACGATTTTGTCATGCCGAGGCGGCCACGTACACGTCTTTGTTTCCCTTTAACATTGATTGTATTGACGTCAACAACTTTAATTTTTTTATCGCTATAAATTTCTTCCAGGGCCTGTGCGATCTGCTGTTTATTAGCAGAGGTGTCGACAATGAACACATATTTAGGTGACTTACAACGTTTGAGGCAAGGGTTTGCGTCAGCCGTTTTCAAGTTCTCGAGTACAGTAGACTTTTCTGTCACATGCTGATGTTTGATAATTTGGTAAGGGTCTTGTTTCATTTTGATACCTTCTTCAGCATAGCCATTGTTTAAGTTCGTTAAAGGCTGGCTCTGTCAAAATAATTTCATGAGCCACCATGATGTCATAGCCACTGATATTCATGGCTAGAGAAAACTCAGTTTTTGGGATATTGCGTGTACTGAGCATGAAGTTGTCATGTTTCGTGCATTGGGTACTTACAATGGATGTTTTATCTCCATCTGCAAATTCAGCATACTGACCTTCACCAAGGAATAGAGTGCGACGTTTGATCCCACAGGCGTTGAGGAAACCGGCAACAATCTTTGTTGCTGGCGCAGACAATTCAGTTGTTTCGATAAGACGCATTTGATTATTTCTAATCTTCTCACCGATGAGGAAGCGGATTGCAGCTTTGCGTTCTTTTTTATTAATACGTACGTGTTGATCGAACTTAGGTTTAGGTCCAAAAACACGTCCACCACCTTTATATTGTGGAGCTGACAGCATCCCTTGACGAGACCGGCCTCCACCTTTTTGAGGGTGTGGTTTTTTTGTTGAGTGGTTGACTTCAGCGCGCGTTTTTGTATTTGCCGACCATTGTCTTGCATTTTCTCTAATGGCGATGATATAATCCTTTACCATCTGCCCATTAGCTTCGGCTTCGACAAAGGCGTCATCGACATGCACTTGTCCGATCTCATTGCCATTTAAATTATACTTTTTCAGCGTAACCACGTTAACTCCATCTTAGGTGCGCAGGGCACCGCTCTAGTTATTTATTCTTTTTTGCAGGCGTTTTTTTAATAGCAGGACTGATATGAACCAGACCATTGCGTGGACCTGGAACTTGTCCTTCGACCAAAATCACATTATCTTCAGGATAGACAGCAACCACTCTGATATTTTGAATGGTCACACGTTCATATCCCATATGACTTGCACGTGGGCCGCCCGGTAGGCAGCGACCTGGAGTCGAGCGCATCCCTGTAGAACCGGCATGACGGTGGAAGCCAGAACCGTGAGAAGCGGGACCACCAGCAAAGTGAAACTTTTTCATTACACCCTGGAATCCTTTACCTTTTGACATAGCACGAGCATCGACGAATCCGACATCAGCAAACTCAGATACTGAGATTTCCTGACCGTTGGTATACCCTTCGACAGACGCAAGGCGTGTTTCGCCTAAGTAACGACGAGGATCGACACCGGCTTTTTGGTAATGGCCGCGTAGTGGCTTCGTACATCTGTTAGCCATCGTACGAGGATCATTAACGGTTATTTTTTCGAAACCAAGTTGAATAGCATTATAGCCATCATTTCGCTCTGTTTTAACTTGAGTCACAACGTTTGGTTCAGCTTCGATGACAGTGCAGGCAACAGCATTGCCTTTTTCATCAAAGAACTGCGTCATACCACGCTTTTTTCCCATCAGCGTTATACCACGATTTTTTCTCGTTAGATTAAGCGACATAGGCACTTTCCTTAAGTCAAACGACCGGTTTACCGATTGTTTCTTGGTTTTATGTTTCACATGTTTAGAATTGCTTCTTCGACGCTCTGTACCAAGCTGCGCATGAAATGCGTTCTTAGTAGCACCATCGAAGGAATCCCGCTGAAAAACAAAAGTTTTAGCAGCATGAAATGGCGAGCTTATCAGACCTGCCTATTTTACCACAACTCTTTTTCTCACTTTGCATAAAAAAAAATCTGATCTCACTGATTTTTCGATTTGTGAGTTATAGTCATAAACACACTTAAGCACTATCATGAACTCGAGTTTAGTTACAGAACGTGCAGCAACAAAGGGCGATGAACGAACAACAATGGACGAACAGCCACGGACAAGTGGGCAAATCAGCTGTTGCCAGATAACGAGGTAAAAATGCACGAGCCCATTTGTCCGTGGCTGCTATTTTATGAGCGTTCGTCCATTTACCTTGGCGCTGCTCGTTCTGTTTTGTCCATCTGGGGGGGTGTTATGACTGGGTGATTAACTGGATTAACTCTACCAGAACATCCTCGAGATTCTCTGAAGATATAGAAATTGGAGGCTGTGTCTTACCTAGAAGATGTGAAGCAAGGGCCGAATGAAACGCGCTAATAGCGACGCACATTTTTTCGTTCTCTGCAGATAGGACCCCTACACGCCCCTCCAGATCGGAATTTTGAGTGGTGAGCCGATCTATATCGCGCGCATTCTTTTGCTGTTTAGGGATCAACTCTCCTATTAACCTCTCTTTCTCTCCGCTCTCTTTTTTTAAATCTTCAACTTGATCCTGCAAGAGTGCCGCCCGAACTTCCTGACGTTTAATCGATGCTTGGAGTTTTGAGATTTCAGATTCGAGCCCCCCTATCGTCTCTTGAGTCTCCTCGATTAAATTGTCTTTCACGGATTGAGCCCCTTGAATATTTTTTTCATAAGCAACAGTGGGCTGTTTTTGTACGTTTTTCGATGACTGCAGTTCTTTCTCAACCAACACTCTTAGTTGCTGTTCCTGACGCAAGGCAGCCGCACGCTGATCCGCAACTGTTGCTAAATACTCCATTTCCGACTCCAGGAGGCGTACACGATCTTGAAGACCTGATATTCTCTCTGATGAACGAGGACTGGACTTGACAGTATCGAAGAGGTTTTGCGGGATCTCCCTGTCAAACTCTCTTGCATGGTAGACTTCAAGCTCTTTTTGCAACCGCTCTATCTCACTCTCCAGTTCTTTTTTTTCCACCTCATGCGCTGATGACGCACCAGAGCTTCGTTCCTCAACTAGTGCGAAAAGCTCTGCCCCTTGTGGACTTAACTGGGCTGAATTTCTGTGATCTATGAGCTCACGTTCTTTTTCGCTCAATATCATGGCTATTTGCTTCTTCTCATAGGCTAGCTGTTTTTTAGACGAGATTTCCTGCTGTAGCAGTTGCATCGATTCGACCACCGCATTTTGTGTTCGTTGCATGCAAGCGAATACCTTCATTACCTGCTTTGCAACAGAAGACTGAAATTTCGGCATGAGGCTTTTAACAGCATCACGAAATTCCCGTACCTGCTCGCTACTGTTTCCACGAATCTGTTCATTAATAGTCGAGATTAGCGAGCTGATATAGGTCTGATCCTCTACACTTAGCACGACTTTCTCATCCCTTGCCAATGTTTGCAGTTGGCTTGTTATGATCAAAAGTGGCATATCCTCCATCTCAACAAAATCATACCCCTTTACACATTTGGAATGACCAATGCTTTCACCTGCAGCAGCATTTTTACCCAGAATATCTGAAAGATGTTCCAATTCAGATTTAACATTTTTAAGTAGTACCACCGTCGAATCAGGTCTTACTAATTCTGTTACATGGATTGCAGCCTTGGAAAGTGCGCGTGCTAACCAATTTTGATCAGAACCCTGATCAGAACCGCCTATGCTCATAAAACCTCCAAAAATTACAAAAACAAACTATAATTAATATTAAATTAATTATATTACACTTAAAACGTAAAGTCAACTAAATAATTCAATTAATTACAACTTTATAAATTAGAATTAATTTTAAATACCGCAAATTTTTCTTGAAATCAATCCTTGATTGGTTTATAGTGGAGATCCAAAGTACGAAGAAAAAGTTGTTGACAGACAATGATTATTGGATTTTCATATGACCTTACCAGAGCCATAAAAGTTTAAAATTTTTTGTAATTCAGGAGTGTGGCGTGAGCTTTCTATTTAATATACTTGCCCCGGCGCCTATTGTCGCCCCGATTGAAGATCAGGAAACCGTCAAGTCGATGTATCATTACTGGCGCGTCCGTATTTTTTATTCGATGTTTGTCGGCTATGCCTTGTATTATTTTACCCGTAAGAGCTTTACTTTTGCGATGCCTGGCCTGATTGAAAACCTAGGTTTTAGTAAAGGTGATTTGGGCCTTCTTGGCAGCATTTTATACATCACTTATGGACTCAGCAAATTTGCCAGTGGGATTCTCTCAGACCGATCTAATGCCCGTTATTTTATGGCCCTTGGGTTGATTTTGACAGGAATCTGCAATATTTTGTTTGGACTTTCCTCTTCGCTGGTATTTCTTGCTATTTTTTGGGGATTGAATGGATGGTTCCAGGGTTTTGGCTGGCCTCCCTGCGCACGCTTCCTTACTCATTGGTATTCGCAGAACGAGCGTGGATCATGGTGGTCATCATGGAATGCTTCGCATAATATTGGCGCTTTTATGATACCGTGGATTATTGGAGCTATCCTTTACTGGTTTGATTCATGGCGTGTGGCGATGTATATCCCTGGAATACTGTGTATTATAGGAGGAGGCTTCCTCATCAACCGTCTACGCGACACTCCGCAGTCGTTGGGATTACCCCCAATTGAAGTGTTCCGTAATGATTATTACGGAGTCAGCAAGGGTGATTTGGATGGAAAGCGGGCATCGACCCGAGAGATTCTTGTCGAGTGTATTTTAAAGAACAAGTATATCTGGATACTTTCCCTGGCTTACTTTTTTGTTTATATTGTACGTACAGGTTTTAATGACTGGACAGCACTATTTTTACAAGAGTCAAAAGGGTATGGCCTTTTTGAGGCTAATGGCTATGTTTCATCCTTTGAAGTCGGTGGATTTTTTGGAAGCTTGTGTGCCGGTTGGGGATCAGACCGGTTGTTTGCTGCGAAGCGCGGACCGGTCAATGTTCTGTTTGCATTAGGGATGCTGGCTTCTACACTTTTTTTCTGGTTCATTCCTCAAGGATATCGATGGTTGGATACAGCGGCCATATTCCTCATTGGTTTTACTGTCTTTGGCCCCCAAATGTTGATTGGAGTCGCAGTGGTAGAACTTTCCCATAAAAAAGCAACGGCGACAGTCAGTGGATTTGCGGGATGTTTTGCCTATATGGGAGCAGCCTGTTCCGGTTATCCTTTAGGCAGAATTACTGAAGATTTGGGATGGGACGGATTTTTCCTCGCAATGATGGCGTGTTGCGTGGTTTCAATTTTATTGCTTGTGCCGCTGTGGAGTGTTAAGGAAATGCCCACCCTAAAGTTAAAGCCCAGAATGCATCTCTCGGAAGACCCAGAAGCCAGTACAGCATAGCTCTTTATAGAGAATATTGTAGCCCCCTTTTTAAACAACCGATACACGAGATTTCCTATGTGGGTACCCCTTCACGTCCATTCGCAGTATTCCATTCTGGATGCTGCCGCCTCTGTCGAAGCCATTGCAGCCAAGGCAGCGCAGTATTCCATGCCTTCGGTGGCACTCACGGACCATGGCAATCTTTTTGGGGCTGTGGATTTCTATAAAGCGTGTAAAGAAGTGAAGGTGAAGCCTATCATTGGATGTGAGCTTTATGTCGCACCACATGGGAGAAAAGATAAGAAGAAAGCTGAAGGGACAAACCGCACCAGTTTTCACCTTACCCTTTTGGCAAAAAATCTGCAGGGATATCGGAATTTGTGCAAGTTATCCTCTTTAGGATTTCTGGAAGGATTTTACTACACCCCCCGCATTGATAACGAAATCCTTGAGCTCTATAGTGAAGGACTCATCTGCCTTTCTGGGTGCCTTAACAGCAGAGTGGCTCACGAAGTGCTGTATGGTACAACTGATACCCTTTTAGAACAGATTAAATGGCATCGTGACCTCTTTGGCGCGGACTATTACCTGGAATTGCAACGACACAGAATGAGTGAAGATGATATTCAGGCAGACGGGATTCATAAGGAATCGTGGCTATACCAGAAATATCGCGATTACGTGGACAAACAAGACAGAGTTAATCGCACACTTTTGGGAATCAGTCAAGAGTTGGGGATACCCGTTGTTGCGACGAATGACAGCCACTATATTGATCGATCCGATTGGAGAGCCCATGAGATTCTTTGTAATGTTCAGTCCGGGGAACCCTGCGAAATTATAGAAAAAGATTCTCAAGGGAATCCAAAGTTCCGTGTTCCAAATCCCAAACGGGAAACATACCCTTCGCACGAGTACTATTTCAAATCGCCGCAGCAGATGGCAGAGCTTTTCGCTGATATTCCGCAAGCTCTATCAAACACACTGGAAGTCGCCGGTAAGTGCCAACTCGAGATCGATTTTAAAACCAAGCACTACCCAGTCTATCTTCCTCCCTCCCTGGAAGGAAAGGAATACACTAAGGAACAGCAAGCTCATGCCGTTAAAGATTTTTTAACCCAGCTTTGTGAAGAAGGCATCAGCAAACGCTATACTCCAGAACGATTGCAAAAAGTCCAGGAAATCTACCCTGGACGAGCCCCTATGGATGTTGTGCGTGAACGCCTACAGTATGAGATGGACGTGATTGTTCCGAAGGGAATGGCCGATTACCTGCTGATCGTTTGGGATTTCATCTATTGGGCAAAGAAAAACGGCATCCCTGTGGGCCCAGGACGAGGCTCAGGAGCTGGATCTATTGTCCTGTACCTGATTGGAATCACCGACATCGAACCCCTTCGCTTCCACCTGTTTTTTGAACGCTTTATCAATCCTGAGCGGATTTCCTATCCGGATATTGACGTTGACATCTGTATGGAACGGCGCGGAGAAGTGATCCATTACACCCTGAACAAGTACGGTAAAGATAATATTGCCCAGATCATCACCTTTGGTACCATGAAAGCCAAGTCGGCGATTAAAGACGTCGGTCGTGTTCTGAGTGTTCCTTTGTCAAAAGTTAATGAGATTGCAAAACTCGTTCCTGAGGATTTGAACATTACTTTGGAGAAAGCCCTTGAGAAGGACCCTGATTTGCGGCGGATGTACGATAATGATGAAGAGGCTAAGCGCGTCATTGATATCGCCCTCAAGCTGGAAGGGTCTATCCGCAATACAGGAATCCATGCAGCCGGCATCATCATCAGCGGCCAACCCCTGACGAATTTAATCCCCATCTGCAATGCCAAAGACTCAGACATCCCCGTCACGCAATATTCCATGAAGCCCGTTGAACTTGTGGGCATGCTCAAAGTGGACTTTCTTGGCCTTAAAACATTGACTGCCATCAAAATTTGCGTGGATGCAATCAGGGAAAGGACCGGACGCAGCATCGACTGGGTGGACCTCCCCTTGGATGACAAACCCACTTTTGATCTATTGAACCAGGGAAAAACCCTAGGTACCTTCCAGTTGGAGTCCGGAGGAATGCAGGACCTTTCGCGCAATCTCCATTTGGACAAGTTTGAGGAAATCATTGCTGTTGGCGCTCTCTACCGTCCTGGCCCGATGGACATGATTCCATCATTTATTAACAGAAAACATGGACGGGAGCCCATTGAGTACGATCATCCATGGATGAAAGATATTTTGGCGGAAACGTATGGGATCATGGTCTATCAGGAGCAGGTGATGCAAATCGCCAGCAAATTAGCCCGTTACACCCTTGGCGAAGGGGACGTGTTACGCCGCGCCATGGGAAAAAAGGACATGGAACAGATGTCGCAGCAGCGAAATAAATTCCGTGAGGGGGCTATTGAGAACGGCATTGACAGCGACACAGCCATGCGTGTTTTCGATAAAATGGAAAAATTTGCTTCGTACGGGTTTAATAAATCGCATGCTGCAGCCTATGGGTATGTGTCTTATGTGACAGCTTATTTCAAGGCGAATTATCCCGGCGAATGGATGGCCTCTTTAATGACATGCGATCGGGATGATTTGTCTAAGGTTGCAAAATTCATTAGGGAATGCCAGCTGATGGGAATTGCCATCCTGCCTCCGGACATCAATGAAGCTGGCCAAACATTTGTGTCGACTTCAAAAGGAATCCGTTTTGCGATGTCCGGCATTAAGGGAGTGGGTGCCGGAGTTGTCGAAGCTGTTATTGAAGAGAGACGCCGCGGAGGAGCCTTTAAGAGTTTGTATCAGTTTTGCAAGCGGATCGATACCAGACGAGTGGGAAAGAAAGTGATTGAAGATCTCGTGGATGCCGGATGCTTTGATGATACCGGGTGGTCGCGAGATGCATTGAAGCAGAGCGTAGATCCGATGTTTGAAACAGCCGCCAGAGAGCAAAAGGAGACGGCAGCAGGAGTCATGAGTTTATTTTCTGTCATTGGCGATACCGCAGAAGCACGTTTTACTAAACCGCCAGAACCCAAGGTCCGTCGCACAAAGCTGGAAATTCTGCTTCGCGAAAAAACATTGATGGGCTTCTTTTTGACAGGACACCCCTTGGATGCTTACCGAGACATCTTGAAACGATTGTCATGTGTTCCTCTCAATGCCATCGACATGGCGCCCAATGATGCTATCTATCGCTGTGCATTTATCGTCGAAACAGTGCAGGTACGCGTTTCAGCTAAAACACAAAAAAAGTTTGCCATTTTAAATATCAGTGATGGGATCACCCAATATGAACTGCCCATTTGGTCTGAGCTTTACGACGAAAAAAGCATGCTGCTGCAGGAAAATCGGTTGTTATACGCCGTTTTAAGCATCGAGAAGAAAGAAGGAGAGACTAAGCTGACCTGTAAATGGGTAGACGACCTATCCCGCGCAGATGAAGGTATGATCGCAGCCTGTGACGATGCATATGACAAAGCAAAACACCAAAGTGGGAGATTTTCCCAGCATCGCGCAGCGGCAGCAGCAAAGAAGACAACAGAAGGGAAAAAAGAAGAAGTGAAACCGCAAAATATGGTTAGCGCCAAAGCGTCAGGACCGATTAAAGTCGATGTCGATGCCAACATCATCCGGTTGAGCCACATCCTGAAGCTCAAGCAGTTGTTTCAAAAACACAAAGGCCCCTCCCCGATTCAAATCGATTTCCTGGCCGGCGATAAAGCCATTGCCACAGTACACATCGACACCGCTTGGGGAGTCACCCCAACCACAGAGTTCCACGGGGAATTAAGTGCCTTGATCACCTCCATGAAGGATTAACTTTTGTAGATATCCTTTCTGTCGCCAATTTCTAAGACCAAAACGATCAGCTTTTCGTCTTGAATTGTATAGATGATTCGATATGGGCCAACTCTAACCCTAAACAGATCATCAGATCCTTTCAGTTTGAGATACCCATTAGGCCTCGGGTTTTCTCCTAAAGACAGCGCAGATTCCATTACTATTTTATGATAGGTTGGATGAATATGCTTGAGGTCTTTTACATATTTTTTCTCGAAAACAACTTTGTATTTTTTAAACATCCCATCCAGCCTCTTTAAAGGCTTCTTCAATTGGGATCAAATCTTTTGCATCCGTATTTTTAAGACGTTTCTTAGCTTTTCTTATCAATAGAGCATCTTCTTCTTCTTCCATAGCTCTCAAAATCAGAGGTATGACAAAGTCTTTTATGGATACGCCTTTTTCAGCGCACATCATTTTTAAATAGGTGTATTCATCTTGAGGAAACTCTATATTTAGGCGATGAGTGTTCATTTGCCCTCCTTTTCTTATGCCTTGATTATAATGCAAATGAGTATTTGAGTAAATGAAAATCCCAACATGAAAATCCCAACATGAAAATCCCGACTTTGTAGATTCATATCCCGTATTCAATCGGGATCATTTCAGGGCCTTGAGAATACTTTGGGGAAATAAAAAAAACTGCTATCCAGTAGGAGCTACTATTGTAAAAACGGGTGAATACATGTCACGGACAACATCTCTCAGCTCATAGGGCTTGATAAATTTTGCATTGAACCCCATTCCCACCTGCTCTAGCTCATTTTCCACCTGTTGTTCACGGGTGCGGTTCAGGGGTGTCGGTAACTCAGAAATGTCTGTAATAAAAAATTAGA
>JBAWVE010000010.1:0-23260 GCA_037147435.1 Parachlamydiaceae bacterium | reverse complement strand
TCGACAAGTCGAGCACTACGAAAGCGGCGACAAGTCGCGCGCACTCCAAATGCTCAGCGTAGCCTCACGGTTGAGACACGTGCACATCTCCGCAGTAGCCGTAGCGGTGGTCGTCAGCACTGAGACTGACCTCCCTGAGATAATGCAATAATTCAAACCGTCCGTTAGCTAAAACAGACGCCACAATAACGCGACACCCAACCTCGTTCAGGGCTTGCTGCAATATTTGAGTTGAGGGAAGAAGCAATCGCACCTGTTTGGTTTCCATTAAAGCAATCCGTGCAGCCAACTCTTCATCTGTTTCCTCCACTATTAGAATAGGAAGGACTTTTTTTAGCCACGCATTTTCCAAAAACCCGTCTGTCAATTTCTCAAAACTAATCTCTAAATAAGCTTCACAGATACGCGCCGCGGCGATTACTCTCAAGATATCGAAAACGGAATCTTCCCCATAAACACGCAGAATTTGATGGGAATGAGGGACATAATAGAAAGAGTTTGTCTGCCCTAGCACATGACTTGGATCGTGAGATTGGGAGAAATGGTGATCCCAATGATACTGATAACTTTCGACACTAGCATTCCATAATTCCTGCTCATTGCCTCCCAATTCATATTGGGGAAGTGTGGACAGTTCCCTTTCCCTTGGCAATCCGTTTTGCTTCGGATGCATCAACTGCAACACATAATTAGGTCCGCCCGCTTTTCCCCCTGGACCAAAACAACTTTCCTTACACCCTCCAAAAGGCTGACGGCGCACAATCGCACCTGTAATTGTCCGGTTAATATAACAATTGCCCGACACAATCTGTTTTTTCCACATTATGTGCTCTCTTTCATCCAAAGAGTGGATCCCCGCTGTCAATCCATATGGCGTCCCATTGGCGAATTGAATAGCCTCTTGAAGATTATTTGCGCACATTACCCCCAGGACGGGTCCAAACAGCTCTGTCTGATGTGTGAAACCTCCAGGCTTGACTCCAAATTTAATGCCGGGGGACCACAACTGCGGATTTATTGAGTCCTGGATCGGCTTTAAAAGCCACTCCTCACCTTCTTCCAGACACGTTAATCCACGTAACAGCTCTTTCCCCGGAGCCCGTATCAGCGGATTAATACGCGTCGATGCATTCCACGGGGACCCTACACGCATGCTTGCTGCTGCATCCCGCAATTGGCGTCTGAAATGAGGATCGTTATACACCTCTTGTTCGAGAATAGCTAAACTACATGCGCTGCATTTCTGTCCGGCATAACCGAATGCTGATTGAACGAGATCTTTAATGGCGAGGTCTCTGTCGGACATACTTGTAATGATCATAGAATTTTTTCCACCGGTCTCTGCAAGAAGATCGATATCCGGTCTTAACTTTAAAAATAGTTTGGCTGTGCTCGTCGCTCCGGTAAGTATGACGGTAGCAAGCCGGGGATCCTGCACAAGTCGGCTGCCGACGGGGTCATCAGGGCAACAAAAAAATTGCAGCACGGACTTATCAATTCCAGCCTCCCATAAAATGTTAACGAGCTGCCATCCGACAAGGACTGATTCCGGCGCTGGTTTGAATATGACTGTATTTCCTGCAGCTAAGGCTGCGAGGATTCCCCCGCACGCGATCGAACAGGGAAAGTTCCACGGGGGCGCGACCAGGACAGGTCCTTTAGCCGTCCACTGAATGTCTTTTACCGCATGAAGCTCCTGAACAGAATGCCTGTAATAGGAAGCAAAATCAATCGCTTCTGAAACTTCCACATCGGCTTCACTCACTGTCTTACCAACGTCGGCAACCATGGCGCCAATCAGGTCTCCCCGACGGCATTTTAGCTTATAGGCGGTCCGATCGATCAGGTGAAGGCGTTCGGCTAGAGGAATAATTGACCATTGTTTAAAAGCTTCCACTGATGTCTTCAAAACAATCTCTAACTGATCCATCCCGCCCAAAGCATAGCGATATAACTCACCCTCCGGAAATGATGGATCACAGCCTTTGCCAAATTCCACTGCGGAATCCACATAGTGTCCCCCAATAACCAGGGGAATCTGATCGAGTTTCCTGTAAGACCAATTTTTGAGGATTGTTTCTCCCCATTTAATATTTTGCGTTAGCGACCAGTCGGTATCAGGTTCATTACTGAATTTGGCCCCGAAATCACGATGAATAGGCGGATCAAATCGATTTTGTGTACGGCGTGGGGAGAAGCTGATTTCATTGGCTGTAAGGCAGGCAGTGGAAAATAAATCAGCCTGATCGTGCCATTCTTTTGTTCCAGGCCTCATTCCAAAAGCATGTTTCAGAAAATTTTCCGGGGCTGTATTTTCATCCAATCGTCTGGTCAAGTAAGCCACAGCGCTCTGGAATTCTTGTTGTGTTGCCGCAGGACAATAAAGAAGCATATCACCGGCAAGATTTTGTACGACACAGCGAAGATGGTCAGCCATGCCTTCCAGCATTTCAAATCCGACATACCTCTCAATTTCTTTCTCCAACCGCAGGATCATTGCGTAAGCGATATCAAACAAATTGTGACTGGCAACACCCAAATGCACAGCCCTGACCCTCTCTGGCTCACATCCATAGACAAGCATCCTCTTATAATTGGCATCTGTGTCATGCTTGCTAAGATAGGGAGCCTGCTCCCACAGTTTCATCGAAGCTTCCACTTTCTCCATCGCCAAATTAGCTCCCTTAACAATGCGAATCTTAATCGGTCCTCCCCGATTTGCAGTCCTCAGCATTGCCCAGGCAGTCAGATTCTGTTGTATCAAAAACGCATCCGGCAAATAGCTTTGTAGTACAATACCCGCAGAATACCGATAGAATTCAGCATCATCCAAAACCTGTTTAAAAAGCTCTACAGTCAAGGATAAATCCCGAAATTCCTCCATGTCCAGATACACAAATTTGGGTATTTTTTTCCCATCCTGCCTTACAAAATAATTCTGCTGAGCTGCACGGTAAATGCGCTTAAGGCGATCTCCAAGGATATCTAACGTCTCGTGCCACCCCAACAGATTGATCTGACTGAAAATCGTCGAGGCTTTAACTGAAATGCACTCAACTTCCGGACTAGCAAGATCCCTCAAGTAGACCTCCAACCGTCGATTTGCTTCATCTTCTCCTAGAATAGCTTCCCCGATATGGTTGAGGTTGATGCGAACTCCCTCCTGATGCCGTTTTTTCATATGTTTCAGAAGTCTGGAATGTTCCCCGGGGAGGATGACCGCCGATGCCTCCCTGCGCACCATTCGCTTTACCAAAGGCACGGCGAATAAAGCTAGGGGATATCCCACCCACTTAAATAACGTGAGCTGACACTGTTTGAAAAAGGAAAGAAATCGGGGAACATGAAATTTTTTGATGAGGTAAATAAGCTGCCCTGCCACACGCCAGGGATCGCTGCTGCGAAAACATTGGTCTGTCATGGCCGTGGCAAAAGTTTTTCCTGCAGGGTCTTCCATCATGCGTGCCAACTGCTGCTGACGTCTCCTGTCGCTGAAAGACTGCAAAGTCCGAGCTTCCAGTAACATCAAACCGGCTAACTCAATCGCCTTGTCCCGTCTCCGCTCAACAGTGAGGGGGCACCCTTTGATGGACTCAAGGCACTGCTGCGCTCTATTCATATTACCACCATCGTTCATCTATTTTTACCGTAACAGAAATGTTGCTTTACAAAAAGCATTTTGCAACCCTATTCTGGAATGATGAAAACACTTTTCTACGATCGTTTACATTTAAATTTACAGATTTTTATCCTGTTGCTGATATTTTTCAATGCAGATTTATCAGCGGCACACTCCCAAAAAGTAAAGGTGGGAGTCGACCGACTGATGCAAGAAGAGTACAAAATATTGCTCAAAGGGAAAACTATTGGTCTTATCACTAACCACACAGCTATCGGCGGTAATTTGCACTCTACTGCAGATATTTTAAAATCCCATGCACAGACCAGAGAATATACACTCAAGGCACTATTTGCTCCTGAGCACGGAATCGATGGTGCAGCCTATGCCTTTGAGCCCGTCGAAGGCGACAAAGACGCCGACAACCTTCCCATTTATAGCTTGCACGGGAAAACAGACCGCCCAACTGATCTAATGCTTAAAGATATTGATATGCTTATCTTCGATATCCAAGATATCGGCACCCGCTCATACACTTATATCTCCACGATGTTTTATGCGATGGAGGAGGCAGCCAAACGGAACATCTCTTTTGTCGTTCTCGACCGCCCGAACCCCATTAACGGATTAACTGTCGACGGACCGCTTCTGGAGGAAAAATGGCGCTCTTCTCTGGGATACATCAATATCCCGTATTGTCACGGAATGACTGTGGGCGAATTGGCGCGATTTTTTAATGAAGAATACCGGATTGGATGTCAGCTCACAATTGTTCCCATGAAGGGGTGGAACCGTTCAATGTCCTTTGAAGAGACAGGGTTGCCATGGATTCCCACCAGCCCCTATATTCCCGATGTCACGACTCCTTTTTACTACCCCACTACCGGAATTCTTGGGGAGCTGGCTTTCGTGAATATCGGAATCGGTTATACTTTGCCATTCAAGGTAGTCGGAGCCCCATGGATCAAAGCCGCACATTTTGCGACTCAACTGAATGCACAAAAATTTCCTGGAGTCTACTTTAGGCCGTTTTATTACCGCCCTATATACGGCCGATTTGCCAAAAAAGATTGTGAAGGTGTATTGATTTTGATCACAGATCCCTTGCGATTTAAACCTGTAAGCACTCAATATTTGATCCTTGGAATGCTCAAAAGCCTCTATCCAGAGGCATTTCAAGATGCGATCACAGCTGCAAAAAAACGGAAAGAAACGTTATGCAAGCTAAATGGAACGGAAGATGTGTACCAGCTGATTGTTGAAGAGAAAAACATTGTCTGGAAATTGTGCGCCTTGCAAGAAAAAGGGCGTGAAGCCTTCATGAAAAAACGTGAAAAGTATCTGATCAAAGAATACCACCTTACCCACCCTTGACTTTAATCAGTAACGTTTCTAGAATACTGTCTAGCCTTAACCTAATGGAGATCTGAATCATGAAGAAAATTAAACCTCTCGGTAATCGTGTCCTTATTCAACGCTCTAAAGCTCAAGCCACTAAAGGCGGCATTCTCCTTCCTGACTCTGCCCAGGAAAAACCAAAAGAAGGTGTTGTGATCGCTGTTGGCCCAGGAAAAATCGACGAACAGGGCAACAAAGAACAGATGCAACTGAAAGTTGGCGACCACGTTCTTTTCAGCGCTTATGCCGGCACAGAAGTGAAAAACGACGACGAAGAGATGCTCATTCTGTCAGAAGATGATATTCTTGGCGTCCTGGCGTAATCCCATGAAGGAGTGGCAACACTTCCTCAAAATTGTTTCAACGTTCTACAAATAAGGAATCTTGGCTTATGTCAAAACTACTGCAATTCAATGAAGAAGCGCTAAAGTCGCTGCTTAATGGTGTTCGCACCCTCGCCAAGGCTGTCAAAGTCACCCTGGGCCCTAAAGGACGCAATGTCGTCATTAACAAAGGTTTTGGATCCCCACTCTCCACAAAAGACGGTGTTACCGTTGCGAAAGAAATCTCCCTGAAAGACAAGTTTGAAAACATGGGCGCACAGCTGGTTAAAGAAGTCGCATCGAGAACTTCCGATACTGCCGGTGATGGCACGACAACAGCAATTGTTCTTGCGGAAGCAATCTTTACGGCAGGAGCCAAAAACGTGAGTGCCGGCGCCAATCCTATGAGCCTGAAGCGAGGCATCGATAAGGCCGTAGAAGCGTTGACAAAAGAATTGTCAGCTATGGCATCTCCTGTCAACACCTCGAACGAGATCAAACAAATCGCGACTATCTCCGCAAACAACGATGTGGAAATCGGCACTATCATTGCCGAAGCGATGGATAAAGTCGGAAAAGATGGCATCATCACAGTCACCGAAGCTAAAGGGATTGACACCACACTCGATGTTGTCGAAGGGATGGAATTCGATAAAGGATATCTTTCCCCCTATTTTATCACCAACCCAGAAAATATGACTGTCGAACTGTCAAACGTCGCAGTACTCATCACAGATAAAAAACTATCTTCAGTAAAAGACATTGTTCCTTTCCTAGAGAAAGTGATGGCAAATGGACCTCACCCGCTATTAATCATCGCAGAAGATGTTGACGGCGAAGCTCTGGCTACATTAGTCGTTAACAAACTAAAAGCTGGCTTACCTGTCTGTGCAGTGAAAGCCCCAGGCTTTGGAGACCACCGTAAAGCGTTACTGGAAGACATCGCCATTACTACAGGCGCTACCGTCATCACAGAAGACGTCGGACTTCGCCTGGAAGATGTTGATGTCAGCGTTCTAGGCAAAGCAAAAACGGTTAAAGTTTCAAAGGAAGGAACAACTATTGTCGATGGCGGCGGCAGCCAAGCCAAAATTCAGGAACGCGCTTCTCAGATTAAAGCGACTCTTACTAACCCCTCAATTTCAAGCTACGAGAAAGAAAAACTCGAAGAACGCTTGGCGAAAATCGTTGGCGGCGTTGCGATCATCAACATCGGCGCAGCAACTGAGACAGAAATGAAAGAGAAGAAAGCACGTATAGAAGATGCTCTGCATGCTACACGCGCTGCTGTTGCTGAAGGGATCGTCCCCGGTGGAGGCGTTGCCTTACTGCGTGCTGTCCATGCTCTGGATAAACTCAAATTATCCGGGGACGAAGCTATCGGAGCAGCAATCATCCGGCATGCAGCGTTTGCTCCAGCCATTGCCATCGCGACCAATTGCGGCAAACAGGGCAACCTGATTGCTGAAAAAATCTACGAAGGAAAAGGCAACTTCGGGTACAACGGATTAACAGACGAGTTCACAGACCTTCTCAAAGCCGGTGTGATTGACCCCGTTCTAGTTACCAAAAGCGCTCTCGTCAATGCAGCCTCTATCGCCGGCCTCCTACTAACAACCAGAGCTATGATCACCGACAAACCACAACCAAAATCCAAAGCCCAACACGCTGGCATGGATGGTATGGGTGGTATGGGCGGTATGGGTGGTATGGGAGGAATGGGTGGTATGGGTGGTACGGGCGGAATGGGCGGAATGATGTAGAGCTCTCCGGAATCCTATAGTTTAGGAGATTTTTGGAGTGCGTGCGACTTGTCGCCGCTCTCATACAGCTCGACTTGTCGAGCTCATAGGTTCACCAGAACTTGAAAGCACGTTGGCAGACCATACCAAAGAGTATGCGTTGCAAAAAGTTTTGTTGTTTTTAATGTCTTGGTGGATCTACGAGCTCGACAAGTCGAGCTCATAGGTTCACCAGAACTTGAAAGGACGTTGGCAGACCATACCAGAGAGTATGCGTTGCAAATAGTTTTGTTGTTTTTAATGTCTTGGTGGATCTACGAGCTCGACAAGTCGAGCGATATGAGAGCGGCGACAAGTCGCGCGCACTCCAAATTCTTCGTGCCCGATTGCTATCTTTCCACCTAAATTGTCTAATTCCATCAGTCATGAAGGACTAAAAATGCCCACCTACGATTATTTCTGTTCACACTGCGGCCACAAGAAAGAAGTGTTTCAGAAAATCACAGCAGATCGGCTCACGACATGTGATCAGTGCCATAAAGAAACCCTGGTACGCAAACCGGGAGGCGGCATCGCCCTTGCCTTTTCCGGCGATGGATTCTACGCCACGATGTATGGCAAGGATGCGAAGAAAGAAGAAAATACTCCCAAAATTGAAGAAAATACCCAAAAAAAAGAAACCAGTAATGAAGGGGGTTGCTGCCCCTGCGGTAAAGACACACCCTGTTCCCCTTCATAGCACAAGAATCAAGGAACTGCCTCAGGTATCATATCCGTGATAGAGTGTTGACTTAACCCAGAAACGGCAGTTCAAGGTTTAAACAAAAAAGCGGAACGCCATCCATCCATCCTCTTCCGCGGACTCAGCTAAAGACCATCCCCACTCACGACAAAGCTTTAGGTAATCCTGATGGTCGTCAGCTAAAATGCCTGAAGAGATAACGCCCGTGACGGAAGAGTGAACAGGAGTCAAAGAATTCCAGGCGACACACTGCTCCGACTGGATCATATTCATTAAAATATTTTTGGGAAGAGTCGGCTTTAAGACGGTCTGTAAACAATACTCTTCAGGTCTCATGAATGAGATACTCATTCCATTTTCCGTGCTGTTTAAGCGGGAATGAATTAATGCCTGGTCATCAATATCAATGCCACATACGGAAGCAGCTCCCATTGCAGACGCAGCAAAGGATAGGATGCCGCTGCCACACCCCACATCAAGCACGTGCTTGTGGCGAACAACGGACGACATCAACCGAAGAACCAACCGTGTGGTAGGGTGAGAGAGATCGCCAAAACCGGGCCCAGGCTTTAACTTAAGTAGTGGTAATGCTGTGGAAGATCCAGTCATTTCTTGTAAGTCGACATGAAGATACCCTTCACGATACCCCCTGGCATGCGTTGCCCATTGAACATCCCAGTCTATCTCATCAAACTTCTTCGTTAACATTTCAGGTTATACACAGAATAGGCGGAAGCTGGAATTGGAAATAAAAACGCAATGGCAAGTCCTTTAAAGACTGAAGCAACGCGATCGTGATAATGCTGTCTGTTTTGACACTCCACAATCTGTTCAGCCAGAGTCGGAACGAATAGATCTAAAAGGGACGTATCAGGCTGACATAAGTATTTTTCACATACTGTGTCATAAAGGTCTGGATCAAGCTGTTGGATTTTCTGAAAAATCGATTCAATATCTTCAAGCGGAATATCTGCTTCCGTTGCCAATCGGGCCTTGAAGGGTATAATCAGCTCGACTATCTTTGAAAGAACCTCTTCGCAAGATTGTTCCATGACCTTATATGTATTGACCACGGCCATCTGTTTACTGGAAACACAATAAGTCAATGCACTGGCAGAGGCACTAAGAGCCAATAGTCCAACTTCCCAAACCACACCCCAGGCCCCGCTAGTTTCCGTGATGCAAGCAAACCCCGTTGTCTGAGTATCTCCCCCACTGAGAGGAGAATAAGAATACGAATTGATTGAATTGTCCATAAAACCTCCATTTTACAAAACAAAAAGCCGATTTTACATCAAACAAGATTTATTGTATATATAATTATTTACAACCAATCAGTTTAGTTTAGATTAAAATATCGAGTTAGGATTCAGAGAAGATGATGATCCTACAAAAAATAGGCGATGATCCCCTCTATAGAGAGAACTTTCTGTCAGAATTTTGCAGAATGGCTGCATTTGAGTGATGGCATGTTGTGTGAGGGAGTTTTACAAGATAGGCAGGATCTAACGGCAAGATTTTTATGGGGATGAATTTTGAGGGATGGAAATAGGGGTGTTTGTGCAGGTTATTCAAATACCCCAATTTCCATCCCTCAAAATTCATCCCCATAAAAATCTTGCTGTTACATCCTGCCTACCTTGTAAACTTCTAACCGAAAAGGTGATCAAGGCCATCCAAAAATGTTACTGCATTTGAACCATACCTTAAAATATTTCTTTCTGTTTTTTCTTCTTCTCTCTAGAATAGCGACCGTTCACCGAAATGATCAACCTAAACACTAAAAATCATGGAGTTCGATATGACAGCCGTACAAGGATCCCACATCCCATTTGCACCGACTTTAGAAAATGCACAATTAACCACCCAAAGTCCCAGCACTCCAACAGATCCGCTCGGAAAATTGAGAATGGATGGTAGCCCTGTAAAATTATTTCAGCAGTCGGAAGATACGTTAGGTGCTGCCGGAAAGAAAGGGCTATTAACTGTAAAATTTTCACCACTAGCCTCTGCAATAAAGCATACAGGGTTAGCCGATGCTTCTGCAAAGACATCCAAAGCAGCGGAAGTCTTGAATCCCGAAGCTCCAAAAATTGCGAAACCATTAGTTGTCAATGAAACACGCTACTTATTTGATACTGCGCCCGTAAGTGCCATGCTTGAGAACAGTCACTACCTTTCGCTTAATGGAAAAAAGGTGATTGATCTGCTCGGCCGCGCTCAAATCGCTTCAGCATGTAAAAGTTTTACTGTGAGCTTGCCTGGCTTATGCTGTGAAGTGATCGAAGAAAGTTTTACAGGCAAAATCACCACGTACTACATCAACCCGCACACAGGCGTGAAATATTTATACCAACCTAAAGAATTAAGCGAAGAAGAAATTGCTGATAAGATCAAAAAGGCAACTCCTATACTTGCGAGAGATGGCTTTCAACGCCATTTTACAGCATCAAATGCATTCGGCCTTGTCATCTTCGGAGTAAAAAATGGATATGAACTCTACTTTGCTTCCCCCGATCAGGATCAATTAGGTAACGCAACTCCCCTTAAAAAAGAACCATCTACTAGATGTGGTTTAAACACAGAAACTTCTACATATTATGCTAAAACAGACCATGTCACGCTATTTGCACATACAAATAAGGACAATAAGTTTTTTATACATGGACACCCAGCAAAGGAAATTGTGCTGCAAGCAAGAAGTACCCCGCTTCCAATGTCAGTGAATGCAGCCCCTCCTAGCAAACGTGCCAAACCTGGGGCTCATACTGATACCCCCAGACCAAGAAAAGGCGACCGTCCCGTAACAGGTTAAGGAATGGGGATAATCACCCTCAGAAGGGCCTTGATCACCCTTTCGGTCATCCAAACCGATAGCCGATGATCACCTGTACGTGGACGATTTTTGGTCAAAATATAACATAACAGGATAGGCAGGATGGGTAGGATAAGCAAGATACCTTCGGCTGAGGAGTTGTCTTTAACTTCAGAAAGTGAAATATTGTGAGAAGTCGTATCCTCTTCGGCTTGCCGAAGATGATACGACTTCTCACAATATTTTATTTCTAAGGCAAAGTTTAACTGGTCGACCGAAGGTATCCTGCTTATCCTACCCATCCTGCCTATCCTGTTATGTTATTTTTTTGACCAAAAATTGTCCACGTGCAGGTGATCAAGGCCAAAAAAAGCTACCTTTAGATTTGACTTTAGGCTAAGATCAATATTCTACCAGGAGGTAATTATGACCATGACAACAACAAATCCAGCTCTTGGATCTGACACGTTCCTCAGCCAGCGCACGTCGATCGAACGCTCGGATATGATGACGATCCAGGGCACAGTCTACAAGACTGCGTTATTACTACTCGTCTGCCTACTATCTGCGGGGTGGACATGGAAACAGTTTTATCTATCGGGAGGCAATGGTGCGGCCATGACGCCGTGGTTAACCATCGGAGCTTTAGGTGGCTTCGTTGTAGCCTTGGTGACTGTTTTCAAAAAAACATGGGCGCCGGTCACGGCTCCGCTTTATGCTTTGCTTGAAGGACTGTTCATCGGAGCCCTTTCAGCACAACTGGAACTAGCCTTCCCCGGCATTGTCATTCAAGCAGCTGGATTGACGTTCGGTACACTCTTTGCGATGCTCTTGGCCTACCAAAGCGGAATGATTAAAGCCACGGAAAAGTTTAAATTTGGAGTCGTCGCAGCAACCGGAGGCATTGCTTTAGTATACTTAGCTGTCTTTGTATTGAGTTTTTTTGGAATTCACCCAGCATTCTTCTATAGTAGCTCATGGTTAAGCATTGGGATTAGCCTGTTTGTCGTTGTGATCGCTGCCTTGAATTTTATCCTAGACTTCGATTTCATCGAGCAGGGTGCCAAGCAAGGTGCACCGAAGTATATGGAATGGTACAGCGGGTTTGCTCTAATGGTCACGCTTGTGTGGCTGTACATCGAGTTCCTGCGTTTACTGTCAAAACTGCGAAACCGTTAGACACAGGTGCCCATAGGCTGACCCATCAGACATTTGATTTCGATGTGTTTGGCAGAAGCTTCGAGTAAATCCTGATCGAAGCGAATGGAATGCGCCGGAAAGAGCAAGATGAGGGAGGATGCGCCAAAAGAAAAGTATCCTTTCTCATCCCCCTTGGCATAAGGCATCCTTGGAATGCAGGTTTCATGAATCGCCCCAACACAGGTGGCTCCGATCTCCAAAAATAACACCTTACCGAACTGGGCAGTATCAAGCGTGCATAAAGTCCGCTTATTTTCAGTAAAAATATGCACATTCTTTTTAATAGCTGCCGGATTGACTGAATACAGCCATCCATTGATTAACTGTGTTTTGGAAGGAATACAGTCGCAAGGAAAGTGATAGCGGTGATAATCCGTTGGGCATAAACGAGCAATAACCATAGCCCCCTCAGCATATTCCCTGGCAAGTTGACTATCTTGCAACAGAGTTGCAAGGTCGAATTTCTCCCCTTTGACGACGAAACCGTCGCACTCGGCAATGTTTTGGTAAAAGAGATAACGCCCATCGGCAGGAATAATTGCCGTTGCAGCGGAAGCGTCAATGGGACGCGCTGCTGGTTTCAGATGCCTCGTAAAAAAATCATTGAAAGAAACGAACTCAGAAGGATTTTTAACAAACTCCGATGTGTCGACTCCGAAGAGTTTAATAAAAGGCCCAACCTTCTTGGCACTACTTTTGCGATTCTGCATCCATCCATAGAATGCGGAAAACCAGGGAATCCTGGCTAATAGATGCGCCAAGGGTACACCAAAAACGCGACTTGCCAGACCCTTGCCATAAAGCAAACGGAGAAATGCAGCACCATAGACCTGCTCTTGGCAAATTTTCCCGGTCACTCTATCAATGTAAAAAATGGGTTCCATAAAATCCAAAATTATGGCTTGGGGATGCCACGCTTAGCGGCCGGTTGGGAAAGAACAGTGAGCTCTTCAATGAAATCCGTGTCGAATGTTTGCGTGAGGTGATTTTCCTTGATATTCTGCAAGATTTTGTACGCACTTTTAACAACTTTCAGAAGCAATTCGTTATCACTTTGATTCTTCAAAAACTGTTCTTGAAGCTTCTGATAGTCGACAATCATGCTGCGCAGTTTTTTCTGCCCTTCCAGGCTTTGCTCCGTGGCCCGAATGAGGGTGTCCAAGCGCAAAAGTTCGTGACTAACAATGGTCGCCGGATCTTTGACAGCCGCCGGAGCGTCCGTAGGGGCAGGAGCTGCAGTCATAGCCGCAAACCAGATGAGGGATGGAAGTAGGAAGAGTTGTCTCAGTGTGTACATAATTTAACCCTGAATATAACCGAAAACGGATTAATCTACACGGAAATTGTAATGAAAATAATGTATGGTTCCATGAGATGCCAAAGGCGCGAAGAGTTTCGAGTGCGCGGGACAAGTTGCACGCCCTACAAATGCTCCGCACCTTTGACTGATTTAGATAGTATCTATAGGGATCCCTAATTCATTTTGCAGATCTTCTGCCGATTTCTTGATTGCAAAGCTAGTTAACATTCTAGACGCAGGTAAAACACACATGCCAAGGAGGGCCACCCCACCCGACAGTAAACTGCTTGCTAGGAATTCAATGCTTGGAAAGGGACGATTGAACATCGTTCCTACCGTAATCCGTAATAGAACCGGCATCATAATCCACGCTGAAATATTAGCTACAACCTGCGTTAGTGGTTGGCAGCAATCCATCACATTACAGTGGTTATTGACCCGCTTAAAAAACCGGAGAGTTACAGTACTTACATTGATGATGCGAGAAAGTTTTAATTTTTCAGTTGGCGTTAGCTTATCATCCGTTCGTAGAATTTCCAAGGCCTTTAGACACAATGCATCAATAGTTTTGATTTGTGGATTCATAGAATTTTTTAACGAAACATTGGCCTGTTGCAAGGATTGTCTCAAACAATCATGACGGAATACGAAGACGTTTGTATTGAATGTATGTACCGCGCTTTCGAAAGGTTGAAGATTATCTTGCAAAATACTTTCTTTAGTAAGAGCGACAGATAAAACATCACTTCTAACAACTGAACACATATAAACCCTTTTGTAAATATTTTAATATATAAGCTATCTTAACACAAGACTGATTTAAAGTCAACTACCAACACTACTAACACTACCAACACTACTAACACACCTGAAAAGGCGCTGGGCATTGGCGGCGGTGGCGGCAGCTACCTCTGCGAGGGTGATGCCGCGGCAGGCTGCAATCACAGCTGCCGTTTCCGGAAGAAACGAAGGCTCATTCAATTTTCCCCGATGGCTCTGGGGAGCCAAGTAGGGAGTGTCCGTTTCAATAAGCAGTTTATCCAGCGGCACCATCTTTGCCACAGCTCTTAACGCCTCGCTTTTCTTGAAAGTCACAATACCGCTCAGGGAAAGATACCACCCACGCTTCAACACCTCTTCCGCTTCCGCTTCTGTTCCTGTAAAGCAGTGAAGCACTCCGGGGGCATGCCTGCCACCGCTCATATACTCAGCATCCAGGATTTCAAAGAAATCAGCAAAGGCCTCGCGGCAATGGATCACGACGGGAAGGCGGCACTCCAGTGCGAGGTGAAGGTAACGGCTTAGAAAATGCTTCTGCATATCTGGTGGGGAATGATGATGGAAATAGTCCAAGCCCGTTTCACCGATAGCAACGAGGTCCCCTTGCCTCGCATGTTTCTCTATCAAAGGAAAAACCTGCTCCCCTTCGGCGGCAACATCATGGGGCGTTGTTGCAGCCACGTTGTGGATCCAGGGATATTTTACCCCTAAATCCAATCCACGACCCAACGTCACAGGATCTGTGCAGATATTGATGATGCGGGAGACACCCGCAGCTTCAGCCCTTTGCAAAAGAGCCTCGATGTGAGGGTAGATCTCATCCGAGGCTAGATGGGCATGTGAATCGACAAATTTCATTCCAATTCGGTCCTTCCAAATTTTTCTTCCACCCCTTCAAGAGCTCCAAGGACGATTTCCGGGGTTAAAACCTGTGGCAGAATTTTAGGTTTTGAATCGGGGCTGCCGTCAAGAAAAACGTACAGAGGAACACTGTTCCTGCCATATTTTCGCAATGCTCCCGCAATGACTTCGTCCTGCTTTGTCCAATCAGCTTTCATCCGCACAACACCGGCGTTCGTAAATTTCTTAGAAACTTCATCAGTGGATAAGACGAGATGGTTAGCCTGACAGATCAGACACCACTTAGCCGTGAAGTCAATAAATACGGGGACTCCTTTTTCTCTTAAAGCCGCAACCTTCTCAGGCGAAAATTCCACCCAGGCATCTGCAACTTCTGAATTATTTGCATGAGAAGCTGTCATCATGCCGCCCATCGCCTGTGCCCATGAAGAGGAAGAGGCCACAATCGTATAGCTTCCAATCGCAAAAAATACGAGGGCCGAAAGAGTGCCCAACCGGCGCGTCATTTTCTTACAGACGGGCGTTGCCCAGCGACCATAGATCCAACAGGCGACTGAAAGGAAGAAAAATCCGACCAGCAGCAGCGAGAGTGAGAAAGATCCTGTTTGAGCTCCGAATACCCAGACCAACCACAAAACGGAGGCGATCATTAAAAATCCCATCAGCTCCTTGAAGGTGACCATCCACGGCCCCGGCTTTGGCATAAAACGCAACAGGGAAGGGAACGCAGCCAGAGCGAGGTAGGGAAATGACATTCCCAAGCCAAGTGAAGTAAAGATGAGCATGGCCTGATAGGCCGGCAAAGTGACGGCAAATCCTACCGCAGATCCTAAAAACGGCCCTGTACAAGGGGTAGCAACGGCTGTAGCCAAAATTCCACTCAGGAATGATCCCAAGAGCTCACGGGAATTCCGCGGTTTTCCCTGCATCTCGCCAGCCTTGGACATGATGGACGTACCCAATTCAAAGATTCCGAAAAGGCTTAAGCCAAAAACGAAGATGAAGGCGGCTAAAATGGCCACAAACAGAGGTTCCTGCAGCTGGAATCCCCAGCCGACTGAGCGCCCGTATGCCTGTAAGGCCAGCAGAAGTGAGGCCAGCACCCAAAAAGACACCAAAACCCCAGCTGAAAAGGCTATCCCATGCTTAAAGATAAGTGAGCGGCTTTCTTTGGCCAGTTTAATAAAACTCAAGACCTTAAACGAGATGACCGGAAGAACACATGGCATTAAATTCAATAACATCCCGCCAACAAACGCCAATGCGATCGCTAGAAGAACGCCCCCCTGGAAATCAAACTCGGAGGCAACTGGCACTTCAGCACCGAGGCCCATGGTCGCCGTTTGATGATGGGTATCAATTGGCCGTCCGCTGGCCACCTGTTCATCAGCGGCAGCACCATTGACCGGAACATCCACGTCGTATGCTTTTACTCCCACAGATGTCTGCAAAACAAGTACTCCTTTCACAGACTCCTTTTTAGCTGCTTCTTCCAAAATCACCAAATATTGATTTGAGGATACCTCAGAAGTCTCTAACAAGGGCGGGTTTTTATAATTGATCGACACTCTATCCTCAGGAAAAAACTCAGCTGCTGTGACTGTAAATGAGGCCTCAGGTCCTTTGTCGAAAACAAGCTCTAAAAGATTGTGTTTTCGCTGAACAGAAATTGCTACATGCTTTTGAGGAACTTTTGATCGTGCCTGGAAAAAAACGCCTGATTCCAGAGTATTCACAATGGGAGTTTCACTGCCCACGGGCAGGGCCAAACTGAGTGTAGATTCGCCGGGAAGGCAGGTTTCATCAGAACACACAACCCATCGTACATCTCCCTTAAGATTAACGGAAGCGCCATTGAGCGATGAAGGAGGAATGATCTCAACAAGAAGAACGAGTTCGTCTTCATAACCAAATCCCACAGTAGAGGCGACGGCAAAGCGTTTAGGAGATGGCCACAAGGTCTGCCCGATGGAGAATCCTTGGGGAAGATCCCAATTAATGACAGGAGGCATGCCGGCATCGCCAGGATTTTTCCAATAGGCGTGCCAGTTTTTATCAATATGGAGCTGTATGGCAATCCAGAAAGGATAACCCGCCTGAACCGTCGTGTTTTCACTCAGGATTTGGACAGTAACAGGATCGTGGTTAGCCGATTGCATCACAGCAGGCTGTTCGATAGATGAAGCGAGGTGTGAGGATTCCCCCCCCTGAGCAAGCGATGCAACTCCGAGACATAAAAGGCACAGGCATAATTTTAAAAACTTTGTCATGTCTTTCCTTTATTTATAATTTTGAATCCCCGCTTGACAAATAGGAAGGGAATCCGCTATCCATATACACTATATACACTATACCCTGAATAAATTCGTAAACCAAACTTTTTTTCAAATATAAATTACTATTGTACAGGATTTAATAATGTTTGTAAATACTTTTTTAGCATCTAACGCCTTTATTGATGCTTACGTCGAGTCAGATTGGTTAGGCCGTCTTATTTTTATAGGGCTTATTCTACTATCAGTCATCTCGTGGGTCATCATTGCTCATAAAGGATGGATCACCTATCTAACGCGGAAACATTCGACACAGTTTTATAAAACTTTCGAGTCACAGAGAATGAATCCTTTGGGGATCGAACTTGATCCTTCGGCCCGGAATGATCGCCCCAACCCCTTTTTTAACCTTTATTTTGTCCTCAAAAAATACACTCTTGAGGTCTTGAATAAAAATCGGCGTTTTGGTCAAATGAACGGAGCGTCCCCAGAGACTGTTATCTCTTATTTATCCCCGACGGATATCGATTTTGTTCAGTCCCATCTGATGGCCACCGTAGCAAATCAGATCAAATATCTAGAAAAAAATCTTTTCATTTTAGCAACTATTGTCAGTCTGGCTCCTTTCCTCGGTCTTCTTGGCACTGTTTGGGGAATTTTAATGACATTTTCTGAACTCCAAACGCAGGCGGGAGGCTCCCATCACGCTGTTTTAGGGGGGATTTCCTTAGCTCTGGCAACGACGGTCCTGGGACTGGTCGATGCAATCCCCGCTCTCATTGGGTACAACTATCTTAAAAATGCCGCATCCGACTACCAAACGGAGATGGAAGGATTCTCGAATGAACTTCTTGCTTCTGTTGAAATGTATTACCGCAAAGTGGATGTCTCATGAGCCGGCGCTCGTTTCAACTCTCGACCTCCCGATTTGTTGAAAAACCGGAAGTGAATTTAACTCCATTGATCGACGTCGTCTTCGTTATTTTGATTGCTTTTATTGTATTAGCCCCCTTGTTAGAGCTCGACCGGGTTGAGCTTGCAGATGCCTCAGGCGCTGTGCAAGGTAGTTCGGTATCTGTCCAGGAAGCCAGTCCGATTTCCATACACGTGAGACAGGATAACAGCATCATCGTCAATGGCCAGCGGATGACGTTTGAAGAACTTACGGAGTACCTGAAGCGCGCAAAATTACAGTATCCTCTAGCAAAACCGCAGTTGTTTCACGATCGAAAAGCACATTTTGGCACTTATCAGGCGGTCAAAAATGCTGCTGAAATCGCCGGATTTCAACAAATGGACGTCGTCCTTAAACCGGGATAAAGACGCACCCTATGGCAGATTTCCAGGAACAATCAGATTCATCTTTTACCATCATCGTCTGTACGGTTGCATTCCTGCATGCTGCCTTTATCGGATATGCCGTCTGGATCGGCCCCTCTCCCGCAAGCCCCAAGCACCCCCCCCCGCCCCCACGTTTTGTTGTTCAGACAGTGAATATTAGCCCTCAACCAAAATTCATCTCAATGTCTGCTCCGGAACCAGTGAGAGTGTCGGAACCTGCTCTAGAACACACTCCCGAACCTGAACCATCCCCCGTGCCAATACAGCCTGCTGTTGACGAAGCACCACCTGTTCCCTTGCCGCCACCCATACAACCGGAACCAGCCGAACTCCCTCCTAAAAAGCCTGTCGTGTCTAAAAAAGAACCGGCAAAACCTCAAGCTCCGGAAAAACCAAAACCAAAAACTCCTGCGGCCCCACAAAAGACGGAGCCAAAAACGCCTCCCATTCCGAAAAAGACGGACCCTCCAAAAAAAGCCACTGAAAAATCCAACCAGCAAGTCGTTGCAGACCAAAAACGCAAACAGGACGCCGCAGCACAAAAGAAAAAAGAGACGGAAGCACAGAAGAAAAAGGTAGAAGAGGACCAGCAGGCCGAGAACACTCGGCAGCAAAAACTGTTATCGCAAGCGCAAGAAAGGATTGCAAAAATTTCCAAAAGCGGAGATAAGATTAGCCCAAGCAGGCTAAGTGATACCGATGTGGCTGTAAATCCTAAAGCAATCACCAGCTTGCAGATAGACGGATTACCATCGATTCAGGGTAATTCGAAGCTAAACGACCGAGAAATAGGCTACAGAGACGAGATTTCAAGCCGACTTAAACTTGCGTTGCGGCTGCCCGAGTATGGAGATGTAAAAGTGAAGCTGGTTTTGGGTCGCACTGGAAAAGTAATTTCGGTAGTTATTGTCAGTTCCGAAAGTGTGGCAAACAGAAAATATATCGAAAAGGCCCTGCCTGAGTTATCATTTCCCTCTTTTGGAACAAACTTTGGCACAGAGACACAGTATGCAATTTCAATTACACTAAGCAATGAGCTATAAACATGAAATATTATAACCTCGATTTTTTACATTTTTTCTTTTTGCTATTTATTTGCATGGCTTCAACAACTTCAATAGATGCTGCCGAGACGGAGGATCCCATTGTCGTCTGCCTTAAGACGGAAGCACAACGGATTCCCCTCTACTTAACACATTTCAATACAACCAACAGCGGGGTTGGAGCTTCTTACTGCACTCAGCTGGAAAACATCCTTCAATTCGATTTAGATCATAATGGAATGACCTACATCCTAAAATCATCGACCGATAAAGAAAAACAGGCTGCCGCTAACGTATTCGACCAATCTCCCAAAGGGCCTGATTGGAAGGCTATTGGGGCATTTTATGTGGTTAAGGTACGCATACAGGACAAATCCCTGTCGGCACGCCTATTCGCTGCCAATGGAGGAAGCTCTAAAAGCATCGATGGACTCGCCCTGTCGGGTGATCTCGCCCGCGATAGACGCCAAATCCATCAATTGGCCGACACCATCCATCAAGCACTTTTTGGCTCCGACGGAATTGCTTCCACGCGACTGTTATACACTGTAAAAAACCACAAGGGAACCACATGGACTTCTGAAGTCTGGGAATCGGATTATGACGGTCAAAATAGAAAACAGATATCCACTGACGGCAGCTATGCAGTCACTCCGGTGTATGTCCCTCCCAAAAAAGGATGTTCCGCCGCCACATTTTTCTTTGTTTCCTATAGCACGGGACAGCCAAAAATCTATTACCAAAAAGTGGGCGAGACCACTCCGCCGCACCGTTTGAGTTACCTTAGAGGCAACCAGCTGATGCCAGCCATTACACGCCAACGAGATAAGATCGCTTTTATCAGCGATATCACAGGGAATCCAGACTTGTTCATCCTACCGTTCAGTCCGGATACCGGAGCCACAGGAAAACCCTACCAAATTTTTTCCACTCACCTAGCCACCCAAGCCTCTCCAACATTCAGCCCAGATGGATCACAAATCGCCTTTGTATCTAATAAAGATGGTTCCCCGAGGATTTATATGATGAGCGTTCCGGCTCCGGGAACTAGCCTAAAAGATATCAAAGCCACCCTTGTCACCAAACGCAACAAAGAAAGTACAGCCCCAGCCTGGTCCCCCGACGGCACAAAAATAGCGTATTGCGCTGTCATCCAAGGGACGCGTCAAATTTGGGTGTATGACCTGACCTCACGGGAAGAGCGGCAAATCACCCAAGGCCCCGGCAACAAGGAAAACCCCTCGTGGGCCCCAAACAGCCTTCACCTGGTATATAACTCAAGTGATGCGGGTTCGTGCAATATTTATCTCATCAACCTGAACCAACCAGATGCAACAAAAATCACATCGGGCTCCGGTGAAAAAAGATTTCCCTCTTGGGAGCCCAGATAAGATAATTTTTCTCTTTCACATTAGAGGAATGGTGTGGTAGTATCCACCTTCTAGTCATCTCTGTTTATAAGTTTAAGTGAGGAACCTCTATGCAATTCAGAAAATTTCTTCTGGTAATCTATGTCCTTTCCCTCGGATTATCCCTCGGACTATCGTTGACAGGGTGTCGACGCGATTCCGACGAAGTCTGGGAAGATAGCAAAACATGCAGACGTCATATGTCTCGCGGTTTGCGCACAATGGGTGGAAAACATGGCGATTCACGCGCTGTGCAGAATCCCTATGAATTCATGCCAATGGACGAGGAATGCTACGCCACAAGCACAACAGCGGTGAGCGAATTCGTTCCATTGAGCGACCAGCCCGTCTGCGACCAAGTCGCAATGGCAGATTATGTCAGCCAACAGCCAAGAGAAACTCCAGGTGATCCCGGCAGCTCCATCCCTAGTATTGAATCCTTCCAGGATCCGGCAACAAATCCCACATGGGCAGCAATATTCCGCAATATCAACTTTGAACTCAACAGCAACTTGGTCAAAGGGCAAGACAACCTCGACACCTTGCGTGCAGTCGCTAACTACATGAAACGGAATAACAACATCTATGCCTTCATCGAAGGCCATTGCGATGAACGCGGACCCGAAGCCTACAATCTGGCTCTGGGATCACGTCGAAGCAATGCTGTGCGCAATGCCCTTATCCAAGAGGGAGTCAACCCTGATAACCTGTTTGCGATCTCTTACGGAAAAGAGCGCCCATTAATCCATGATCATAACGAGGAATCGTGGACGCAAAACCGCCGCGCTGAATTCAAAATTTATCAGCGTTGAGGTTAATGTGATCAACTCTGCATCACAAAAGGGGGGCGTTGCCCTCCTTTTTATTCTCCTTGTTTTTGTCCCATTTGCCTTGTTTGCAGCAGCCCCACGCACTAATCGCCCCTATGATGATAATAGTGCAACAGCGATCAATGACATGCGCAACAACTTTGAAACAATCAAACACCAAGTCAATAACCACGAAACTGAAATCCGCATTTTCGATGAAAAACTTAAAAATCTTGATTCGATTATCGAAAGTGTCAGGGATCAAGTAAGCGATTCCTCCAAAAATCAGAAAGATCTATTGAAGGGAAGTTCTGCCTCCCTCGAAGCAAAAATTACGGCTCTCGAAGCCACTTCTAAAGGCCTTGTCGCTGACCTCCGCCAATTTCAAACGTACGCTAATGAATCCACAACTGCCCTCACACAGTATAAACAGAAAATTCTCGAGCTTGAGAAAATCACACTCCAGCAAAATCAAGATATCGAAAACTTACAAAGCGCCATCCACGCGCTAATGGACTTAATTCAAGGCAAAAAAGCCTCTCCCGCTGCCACTGCAACCACAGTACGTCATGCAGGCAGTGAGCCCGCCGGTGATGCAAATACCTACTGTATCAAACAGGGAGACAGCCTGGAAAAAATTGCACGCGCCCATCAGACAACTATCCAGGCTCTTAAAGATCTCAATGGGCTAACCAGTGACAAAATTGTCGTTGGAAAAAACCTGAAAATTCCTCCCCAAGCAGCAAAATGACAAAACCCATCGGCATGTTTGATTCAGGGCTTGGTGGTTTAACAGTCATGCAGCAGCTGGTGCACAAAATGCCTCACGAAGATATTATCTACTTCGGGGACACCGCACGACTGCCTTATGGAGGGAAAAGCCGCGAGACCATCATTCGTTATTCCATCGAAAATGCCATATTTCTTATCGAAAAAGACGTTAAAATCCTCGTTGTAGCCTGCAATACAGCAACATCCCACGCACTTGACAGATTGCAGCAAATTTTTGGCATTCCTGTCATCGGAGTGATTGATCCAGGAGCAGAACGCGCTGTGGAAACGTCTTCAACACAGCGGATTGCTGTCCTAGCAACTAAAGGCACAATCCACTCTGAAGCGTACCAAAAAGCAATTCGACAACTAGCTCCGAATGCCTTCGTTTTCCCCGTCGCATGCCCGCTATTTGTTCCTCTTGTGGAAGAAGGATGCCTCCACCACCCCGCAACACGCCTGATCGTTCGCGACTACCTAAAGCCCATTAAAGAACAGGGAGTCGATACAATCCTATTAGGGTGCACACACTATCCGATGCTGAAGGCTCTCATCCAAGAAGAGGTCGGTGACCATGTGACCTTAGTGGACTCCGGTTCTGCCTGTGCAGAAAGGGTCTCCAGCGTTCTCAACACCCTTAATCTCCAAAAAAATACCAGCCCCCCGTTTTACCAATATTTTGTCTCAGACGACCCGCACCAATTCCAAACATTGGGCTCTGCCTTCCTTGGTTTCCCCATCACCACTGTCTGCAAACACTCATAAACTCCCCCCAGTAATTGTGTCGGCCCTCCGGGACTCGATCGTTTGTTTGGATAGTTCCCAGGCTTCACT